>VBFG01000088.1 GCA_005882635.1 Chloroflexota bacterium
TGTCACGACGGTCACCGCGGCGAGCTTCTGGAAGCGGGTCACGGACCTCCTCGGGACACGGGACGGGGCGCGGGACATTCTAGCGCTGCACCCCGGTTCCGGGCCGTCGTCGCGGCCGCGGGAGCCGTGGCGGCCGCCACGAATGCGGGAGTGAGCGGTCGGCCGTAGGCTGTGGCCATGCACCTCCCCGTCCGGCCCGTCGCCGCGATCGCGGCCGCCCTGATCGTCGTCGCGGGCTGCGGGTCGACAGCGGTGACGCCCCGTCCGTCGACCGGCCCGTCGGCCGCCGGATCGCCGTCGGTGCTGCCGCAGCCCATCTCCGGAGAGTTCGGGGTCGGCGAGAACCGGGTCGTGTTCGGACTCACGGACGCGACCGGGACCAAGCCCGTCGGGGCCCCGAACCGGTCATTGTCGATCGGCTACCGCGGCCCGAACGGCGAGACGGTCGCACCCGCCCCGCAGACGTTCATCTGGGCGATCGAAGGGACGGTCGGCGTCTACGTCGGCCACGCGACCTTCGCGACGGCGGGCCAGTGGACCGCGGACTTCAGCACCGAGGCGCCCGGCTCCCCGAAGGCAACAATGACGTTCTCGTTCGACGTCAAGCAGAAGACGCAGGTCCTCCGCCCCGGCGACGCGGCCCCGTCCGTGGCGACGCCGACCCTCGCCGACGTCGGCGGCGACGTCGCCAAGGTCTCCAGCGACCCCAAGCCCGTCCCGGCGTTCTACCAGACGTCCGAGGCGGCCGCCCTCGCCGCTCACAAGCCGTTCGTCCTCATCTTCGCGACCCCGAAGTTCTGCACCTCCCAGACCTGCGGGCCGACGCTCGACAAGCTCAAGCCGGTCGCCGCCGCCCATCCCGAGATGACGTTCATCAACGTCGAGCCGTACAAGCTGACCTTCGCCAACGGGTCGCTGCAGGCGGACCTCGATGCGTCCGGGAACCTCGTGCCGGTCGAGGCGACGACTGCATTCGGGCTGTCGACGGAGCCGTTCGTGTTCGTCGTCGGGGCCGACGGCAAGATCAGCTCGTCGTTCGAGCTCGTCTTCTCACCGGACGAGATCGAGTCCGCGATCAAGACCGTCGAGGCCGGCTGAGCTCGAGCGATCGCGTCAGGGTGCGTCCTCGAGCCGCACCGCCACGCGGGCGCCGCCCTCTTCGACGTAGGTCACCTGGACCGGGATCAGGCTCACCCGGTGCTCGGCCAGGTGGCCGGGTGGGAAGGCTGTCGCGTTCTCGATCGTCCCGACCCGGAAGTCGACCGTCCGGCCGTCAGCCGTCCGGATCGAGAAGCCCTGGACGGAGCTGAGGCCTGTCGCCTGGACGGACACGACGACCCCCGTCTCGACCCGACGTCCCGCTCCACCGAGCATCGTCGCCGCGGCGACCGCCAGCAGGACGACCGCCGCGACGACCCCGAGGAGGAGGGCCAGGCGCCGACGATCGGCGGTCAAGTGCCGGTCCCGCTGCTCCCGGGCGTGTGAAGCGGTGTCCCCTCGGCGCAGCGGGGGCACGTGGCGGGACCGGGCTCGTAGGTCGGGAGGTCGAGGCGCCACAGCGATCGAAGCGGATAGGACCGGCCGCTCGATGGCGACGTGAGGGTCGACGTCGCGCCGCCGCTCCGATCGACGAGGACGTCACATTCGACGATCTCGCCACCCATTGCTTCGACCGCCGGCAGCATCGCCAATAGCGAGCCACCGGTCGTGAGGATGTCGTCGACGATCAGCACCCGTTCGCCGGGCTCGATCCGGAAGCCGCGCCGGAACTCCCGACGGGTCGACCCGTCGGCGTCCCGGATCTCCTCCGCGAAGATCGCCCGGACGCGGAGCTGGCGGCCGGTCTCGAAGGCGAGGATCACGCCGCCGGTCGTCGGACCGGCGACGAGGTCGACCCGTGCCTCGCCGTCCTCGTCGGCGAACGCGGAGGCCCAGAACCCGCACAGCTCGCTGGTCGCTGCCGGATCGCTCAGGACGGCGAACTTCTCGACGTAGGCGTCGCCGTGGCGGCCGCTCTTGAGCTGGAAATGGCCCTCGCGGAGAGCGCCGGATCGGCGGAAGAGCTCCTCGGTTCGCCTGGCGATCGCGGCCCGGGCTCCCAGCTCCACGGCCGGCTTGATCGTCGTCATCGCCGGGAAGTCTAGCGGCGTTCGATGATCGCCTGGAGGGAGTGCGGGGTCGAGGAATCCGTGAGCAGGCTACGGTCGATACTCGACGCCCTTCGCCGACGGCGCGCCCGGCTTCCGCGGCAGCGCCGTCCCGATCAAGTCGCGGTGCGACGTCAGCCCGCGACCGCGGCACTCCTCCGCCAGCTCGTCGACGAGCCGGACGGGGAGCGTCGGGTCGGCGAAGATCGCCGTCCCCACCTGGACGGCGACCGCTCCGACCGCAAGGTAGTCGAGGACGTCGGCGAGCTCCGTGACGCCCCCGATCGCGACGACCGGGATGTCGACGATCTGGGCGACCTCGTAGACGATGCGCAGCGCGACGGGCTTGATCGCGGGCCCGGACAGGCCCCCGTAGATGTTGCCGAGCAGCGGCTTCTGGCGGGACGGCGCGACTGCGATCCCCGACAGGGTGTTCACCGCGGTCAGGACGTCGGCGCCGGCGTCGGCGATCGCCCCGGCGATCGGCCGGACGTCGGCGACGTTCGGCGACAGCTTCACGAGTAGGGGCAGGTCGGTCGCCCGGCGCACGGCGGCGGTCACGGATCCGGCGGCGTCGGCGTCGATGGCGAACTGCAGACCGCCCTTGCCCACATTCGGGCAGCTGATGTTCAGCTCGATCCCGGCGACACCGGGAACGCCGTCGAGGCGCCGGACCACCTCGACGTAGTCGCCGACCGATTCGCCCGCGACGTTGACGATGACCGACGTCCTCCAGCCGGTCCAGGTCTTCGCGTACTTGTCGACGACGGCGTCGACGCCGGGGTTCTGGAGCCCGATCGAGTTCAGCATCCCGCCCGGCGTCTCGGTCACGCGCGGGGGCACGTTGCCGATCCGCGGCTTCAAGGTCGTGCCCTTGCAGCAGATCGCGCCGAGGCGGTCGACCTCCACGACGTCGCCGTACTCGATCCCGTAGCCGAACGTCCCGGACGCCACGAGGATCGGGTTCGTCAGTACGAGCCCGCGTCCGAGGTCGACCGACAGGTCGACCGCGACCGACGGCGCCGGTTGGTCGTGGGCGGCGATCGGCCTGGCGACGACGGATCGCGCCCGGGTCGGCGCCGGCGACGCCGACGGCGATGGCGCCGAGCCAAGCAGCGGCTTGACCTTCCGGACGGTCGGCGTGCGCCGGGCGGCGACGCGGACGTCCTTCGCCGTCGTGACGCGGCGCTTGGCCTTCACCTCATCACCAACCCGAATCCCACGCCACTTCCTCGGCCGCGAACACGGGCCCTTCGCGGCAGACGCGCTGCGGCGCGCCGCCGACCCCCATGATCACGCAGCCCAGGCACGCCCCGACCGCACAGCCCATGTTCTGCTCCATCGACACCTGCAAGAAGGCCTTCCGGCGCGCGGCGGGCGAGCCCAATGCGACGGTCCTGCCGGCGCCGCGCCTCCGGCCGAGTCGCGCCACGCCCAGTCGGTCGCGCCGGCCGGCCGCCAGCCTGGCCAGCGCGGCGAGCATGGGTGCCGGGCCGCAGGCGAACGCCTGGTCGGCCCATGCCTCGTACTCGGGCACGAGCTCCGTGACGAACCCGCGGTGGCCGACCGAACCGTCGTCGGTCGCGATCACGTATTCGACCTCGTCCGGCAGGAGCGAGGACGGGTAGACGTCGCGCGCCGACGCCGCCCCGAACAGCAACGTGACCTGCCGGCCATCGCGGATTGCCTCGTCGGCCAGATACCGGACGCCGGCCATCCCGAGCCCGCCCGCGACGAGGAGCAGATGCCGCGACCGGCTGTCGACCTCGAAGGGCCGGCCGAGCGGCCCGAGCATGTCGACGGCGTCGCCCGCCCGCAGGCTCGTGAACCATTCGGTCCCCCGCCCGATCGTGCGGAAATGGATCGTGATGGTGCCGCTGACCGGGTCAGCCGTGTTGATCGAGAAGGGCCGGCGCAGGACGAGCCCGGACAGGTCGCCGGTCCGGACGTGAACGAACTGCCCGGCTCGCGTCCCGCTGGCGAGCGCCGGTGCGTGGAACGACTGGAGCCACTGGCCCGGGAGGATCTCCCGGCTGTCGACCAGCTCGGTCCGGACGAGCCGCATCGTCACCGGCGGGCGTCGTCCTCCGTGCCCTCGTTCTCGTCGCCCTCGTCGTCGCCCTCGTCGTCGCCCTCGTCGTCGTCATCGTCGTCGCCGTCGTCGCCATCCTTATCGTCCGCGGTAGCGGCGTCGGACTCGGCCTCCGCGGGCGACGCGTCGGCGGTGCCGTTCGCGCCGGCACCATCGGCCCCGAACGCGGCCAGCTCCGGCGCGATCGACGGGTACGCCTCGGCGAGGGCGTCGGCCAGATCGCCGAAGACGTCGGTCGGGTCGTAGTACTCGACGAGCTCCTCGGCCGTGGTGAGCGGCCGCCACTCGTTCTCCTCCTCGGTAAGGACCTCGGCCCGGAACTCGCCCGACGCGGTCAGGGTCAGCCGCTCGTCCTCGTCGTCGTTGACGATGATGTCGCCGATCTTGCTGACGAGGTTCTCCGACGCATCCTCGAACTGCTCCAGGAGCCGGGCCTCGCTCCGCTGGCTGCGCTCCTGGAATTCGAGAGCGAGGTCGTACAGGCGCTGGGCCGCGAGCTCGTCGTCGTCGACCTCGATGCGCTCGGGCTGCGTCGCGGCCCATTCGTCGGCGGCCGCGGCGTAAGGATCGCCCCCGATCGTGACGGCCTCGTCGACGCCGATCCCGGCGCCGTCGAGCACGTCGGCCTCGGCGGTCGGCTCCGGCGCCAGCCCACCGCCCTCGCGGGCCGCCTCGGCGAACGCCTGGTAGATGTCGGCCGGGTTGTACAGCTCGACCAGCTCCGACGGGCTCTCGAGGACCTCGGTCTCGGACGTCCACTCGTTCGTGAGCTCGTCGAGATAGCGGGTCCGGCTGCGGAAGGTCATGTCCGGCGCGACCGCAAGGTAGTCTGGGTCCTCGTCGATCAGGGTCATCCCGCCGAGCTCGTTGATCCGCTCCCGGTTGGCGCTCAGGAATTTGCGCAGCTGGTCGGTCGACTGGATCAGGAAGTCCGAGCGCTCGAGGGCGGCGTCGGCCGCGATCTCGCCGAGCAGGTCGTTGCGGCTCGTGTCCATCGCATCGCCTCCCTTCCGTCGTCGCTGGTGCCCCTCGGGCGGTTCGTCGTCGGCCGAAGTCCGGCCCCGGTAATAGACCATGGGTCAGTGGTGGAACTCGAGATCCGGGCCCATCCGCTCCCGGAGGAACATCGAGTGATGTCGCTGGAAGATCCACTCCCCGGCGCGATGGCCAAGAGCGCGGATGCTGGCGTCCGCCTCGAGCTTGTCCAGTGTCGCGTAGTCGGGCAGATCGAGCAGGATCACGTTGTCGAAATCCCAGCCGTGGGCGACGTTGTACCAGCCGATGAACCGGATCCCGTACTTCGCCTCGTACTCGCGGACCTGCCGGGCGAAGAGCGTCCGCATGTAGAACTTGAAGAAGGCGTCGCGACCGCGACGGACGGAGAAGTAGGTCGCGAGCACGGGCACGGGCCTTCCTCCTCCGGTCCACCGATGTCTTCGCGACCGCTCATCCGATCGCACCGCCGGCGGGCACCGGGGCGGCCTATTGTCGCATGGGGCCTTCGTCCGGCGGGGTCGCCGAGCTGCCCTCGTCCTCGAGCTCGCCGACGGTCCGGGTACCGCTCGCCAGCGGGCGACGGCGGCTCCGGCGGTCGGCCGCCACGAGGCGGAGCAGGAAGATGATCGTCTGGCCGGTGATGAGCAGCAGGACGATGATTCCGAACAGGAGGCCCGCGCTGATCCAGCTCGGCCATTGCCAGACGACGGTCAGCGGCGTGATGACGACGAAGAACGCCAGGACGACGAGCTGAAAGCGGAAGCAGCCGAGCCCGGGGCCTTTGTCCGGATCGAGGTCCGCGCCCTTGTACTGAACGGGTCGTTGGTTCGTCGCCACGAGCGGCGATGGTACCGGCGGGCCGCCGGCGGCGCCGAGTGGCAGATACCGGGCGAACCCCTTGGCCTGGGCCGCCGGCTCCCTACGCCTCGGTGGGCCGAGACGAAGAGATGGTCCGATCTCGAACGCCGGGCGGAGTCGCACCCCTTTTCCGCCGGTCCTCCGATCTCGGATTCCGATCTCGGAGGTTCGGGCGAAAGCCAGAACGGGTCCTGGCAGCGTTCGATTTCGGACGATCGACCCGGGCGGCTACCTCGGCCCGTCGCGCTCCATGCGCGAAAGCCGATCCTGGAGCCGGAACCACTCGCCGGCGAACGGCAGGAACCAGGGATGACCCTCGTACGGCGCCGGGACGAGCGGGAAGGGCAGCTGCGCCAGCGCCGGCGCCGGCCCGCCCCCCAGCCACTCCCCGATCGTCGTCCCAAGCGCGGTCATCATCGCGACACCCGTGCCGCAGCAGCCCGTCGCGTAGGTGATCCCATCCCGGCGGCCGACGTGGGGCATCCGGTCGAGGGTGAACCCGACGTTGCCGCCCCATGCGTAGTCGACGCGATAGCCGGCGAGCTGGGGATGGACCTCCATGAGCCCCTTGTGGAGGATCGCCGCGGTCCGGTCGACCGTCGTGGGCAGAAAGCTCGCCCGACCGCCGAATATCATGCGGCGGTCCTCCGACACGTGCCAGTAGTAGAGGAAGTTCTTCGTGTCGAAGAAGGCGCGGCCGCGCGGCGAGATGATCCGTGCCAGCTCCTCGGGGAGCGGCTCGGTCGCGATGATGTAGCTCCCGATCGGGATGACCCGTCGCCGGAGCCACGGCACGACGCCGTCCGTGTAGCCGTTCGTGCCGACGACGACCTCGTCCGCGCGGATCGCCCCGCGGCCCGTCTCGACGACCAGCCGGCCGTCGGCCTCGCGCCGGATGGACCGCGCCCGAACCCCTTCGTGGAGGTCGGCGCCGGCTCGCTCCGCCGCGGCGACGAGCCCGGCGAAGAACTTGCCCGGATGGAGCAGCCCGCTCGGCGGGAAGACGAGTCCGCCGTGGTAGAACGTCGAGCCGATCTCGTCGTGGAGGTCATCCTTCGCGACGAACGACGTCTCGATCCCGAACTGGCGGAGGGTCTCGGAGGACGCCTGGAGCTCGCGCGCGTGCGACGGCGCCCAGGCGAGGTCGAGGTAGCCGCATTCGCGGAACTCGCAGTCGATGTCCTCGTCGGCGATCAGGCGCTTCACCAGCCGGTAGGCGTCGAGCGTCTCCGCGAACAGCGCCCGGCCGGTCTCCTCGCCGTAGCGGTCGACCAGCTCGGTCGGGCCCCACTTGTAGCCCGGGTGGACGATCCCGCCGTTGCGCGTCGAGCCGCCGAACCCGAGCTGCTCGGCCTCGAGAAGCGTCACGGCCGCTCCGCCCTTCGCCAGGGCGCGGGCCGCGTTGATCCCCGTATAGCCGCCACCGATCACGACGACGTCCACGGCGTCCGGAAGTCGGCGATCTCGCCGCGGCACGATCGGCGGCATCGTCGCGTGCCAGTAGGGCCGCCGCTCGTAGTCGCGGTTGAGGCCGGACGACGTCCGGGTCGTGGGCATCGACATCGGGCCGCAGCGTAGCCGAGAGTTCGCCCGCGGCGCGAACTCGTCCGGCAGGATGGACCGGCTTGGTGAACCTCCGATGGTCGACCGGCATCAGATGGATGAACGCGCCAGGAGGGACCCGCGAATCGGACCCGCCATCGACCGGTCGCTGATCGACCGGGCCCGGAACGGCGACCTCGACGCGTTCGAGTCGATCGTCCGCGCCCGGATGGATGCCGTGTACCGACTGACTGCCGCGATCCTCGGTGACGAGGCCGACGCCCGCGACGCCGCCCAGGAGACGTTCGTCGCCGCGTGGCGGGAGATCCGGCGGCTCCGGGAGGCGGAGCGGTTGGACGCCTGGCTCCAGCGGATCGCCGTGAACGCCGCCCGGCAGACGCTGCGGTCCCGGGGGCGCCGACGGGTCCACGAGATCCCGTCGTCGCTGATCGCGTCCGTCCCGGATCCAGTGTCCGCCGCGTCGACGGCGCCGTCGGATGCGGCGATCCTCGATGCCGCACTCGCCCGACTGCCCGTCGACCAGCGGGCGATCCTCGTCCTCCACCACCTCGAGGGCCGACCGCTCGCGGACCTCGCGGCCATCCTGGACGTCCCGATCGGGACGGCGAAGTCGCGGCTGTTCGCGGCCCGTCGTGCGCTGGCGGCGGAGATCCGGGCGGAGGAGTCGCGATGAGCGGCGACTGGACCGACGAGCGGCTGGAGGCGGCGTTCGCCGCGCGGGCGGCGTCGACACCGTCCGCGCCGGCGGACCTGTCCGCGTCGACGACCGACGCCCTCCGAGCCGTCTCCGGGCGGATCGCGTCTGGCTGGCCGCGTCTCGCCACGAGCCTCCTCGGGGTGACGGCCGTCGTCGTCGTTGCGCTGGCTCTGGCCCGCCCCCTGGGGTCACCCGGACCGACGGGGTCCCTTCCGGACGGATCCAGGAGTGCCGCATCGTCGGCGGCTCCTGGCGGAAGCAACAGCCCGGGAGACGCGACCTCGGACCTCGCGACGCATCCAATCAGCGTCAGCCAGGCCATCGCGGTTCGCGACGGTGGGATCGACGACCGCGAGCTCGCCGTGGCGGGATACCTGTCGCCGTCTCCGATCGTCTACTGCCCGGCCCGCTTCAGCACGCCGAATCCGACATTGCTCGAGTGCCCGGAGTCGTTCTCATGGCTCATGGAGCGCGACGAGCAGCTCCAGACGCGCACCGGCACGGGGGTGTCCATGGGTCCCCCGATCGGCCCCGCGTTTCACCCGTCATTCGCCCTCGTGACGCCGCCGATCCGACCGACGGACGGGTCGGAGCTGGCGCGCAACGCGTCGGTCGTGCTCATCGGTCACTTCGATGATCGTCGGGCCAGGCTCTGCCGGACCCAGACCGAGACCGCGATCCGCTGCGTCGACGCATTCGTCGTCGATCGGGTCGCCGTCCTGAACGGCGTGACCCAACCAATCGCCACGCGGTTCGACAACACCCGGTACGACGCCGCGTCACAGAGCGAGGTCTCGGTGGACCCTCGCAGCGCCGTCACGGAGATCGACCGCCTCGTCCAGGAGCAAGCACCCGGTGATTCGATCCTGTCTCGTCAGCTGATCACGGGCGAACGCCTCGCGTCCGTCGAGCCGATTCTCAGCGGGACGACCTTCGTGAGGGCCGACTTGATCTGGCTCGTGACGACGCTTCACGTCGGCGCTGACGGACCCGTGTCGCGGACGTGGCTGATCGTTGACGGTTCGACGAGCTCGATCGAAGTGACTGCGTCGGGGGCGCCGTGAGACTCAGTCGGGAGCGTCGTAGGCGAGGCGGCCACCGGCGAGGGTGAGCAGGACCACACCGGTCAGCTCGCGCCCGAGCAACGGCGTGTTCCGGCCGCGCGACGCCAGGGCGTCGGGGTCGACCCGCCACGTCGCCGAGCGGTCGAAGACGACGAGGTCGGCCGGCGCGCCTTCGACCAGGCCGGGTGCCGGCCGATCGCTCCTGGGTGTGCCGAGGACACGGGCCGGACCGGTCGTCAGTGCCTCGATGACCCGGCCGAGCGGCACGAGGCCGGCGTCGACCATGGCGAGGACGACGCCCAGGGCGGTCTCGAGGCCGCTGATCCCGTTCGCTGCCAAGCCGAATTCCACGTCCTTGTCCACGCTGGCGTGCGGCGCGTGGTCGGTCGCGATCGCATCCGCGGTCCCGTCGAGCAGTGCCTCCCGGCACGCGGCCGAGTCGGCGATCGCCCGGAGTGGCGGGTTGACGCGCAGCGCCGTGGCGTACGGCGATTCGACGATCGCGCGCGAGCCATCGGCCCAGGGATCGCCACTCCCCTCCCACGCCCAGCGCCGGGCACCGGCCAGCCACTCCTCGGACAGCGCCAGGTGGTGGGGCGTCACGTCGCAGGTGACCGGCATCCCGGCCGCCTTCGCCCGCCGGACGAGATCGAGCGAGCCGGCCGTCGACAGGTGCGTCAGGTGGAGGCGCGCCGCCGGCACGTCACGCACCACGTCCGCGAGCAGGGCCAGGTCGCGGGCAACGACCGACTCTTCGGCGGCGGACGGCCAGCCACGCAACCCGAGGACGGTCGCGACGTAACCGTCGTTCGCCTCCGCGCCCGCGGTCAGTGTCGGATCCTCGGCATGGTCGACGATCGGCAGGCCAAGCGCGCCCGCGTAGGCCAGGGCGTTCCGGAGCAGCGCCCCGGAAGCTACGGCTGCCCCGTCGTCGCTGAAACCGGCGACGCCGGCATCGGCCAGCTCGCCGAGCGCGGCCAGGGCCTCTCCGGCGCGGCCGGCCGAGATCGCTCCCCACGCGAGCGCCCGGACCGGCGACCCCGAGGTGGCCGCCGCGCCGCGGAGGCGCTCGAGCACGGCCGGGTCGTCGAGGGCGGGTGTCGTGTTCGGCATCGCGCAGACGGTCGTGAACCCGCCGTGCGCCGCGGCGGCCAGGCCGGACGCAACGGTCTCCGCGTCCTCGTTGCCGGGTTCGCGCAGATGGACATGGAGGTCGACGAAGCCGGGGGCGACCACCACGCCGCGCTCGTCGACCCCTTCGGCCTCACCGGCGTCGAGCCACGTCACGGCCTCGAGAATCCCGTCCTCGACGACGATCTCGCCTGGCCCCTCGCGGCCCGAGGCCGGGTCGACGAGCCACGCTCGGGAGATCTCGAGGTCGGCCACGACGGCGCCGATCTCCGCCCTCATCGGCGCCAGCGCGCTCACGCCGGGCGCACCCCGGCGAGCAGGTACAGCAGCGCCATCCGGACGGCGACCCCGTTCCGGACCTGCTCCTCGATCAGCGACTGGGTCCCCGCCGCGACGTCCGGGGCGATCTCGACGCCCTCGTTCATCGGCCCGGGATGGAGGACGACGGCGTCGGGCCGGGCCAGGGCCAGACGCTCGCGGGTCAACCCATAGCGAGCCGCGTACTCGCGCAGCGACGGCAGCAGGCCCGCCGCCATGCGTTCCTTCTGGATCCGGAGTGCCATCACCGCGTCGGCGTCGCGCAGGGCCTCGGCGACCGACGTGGTGACGTGGAAGCGCCGCCCATCGGCTGCGCCGCGCACTCCCCACGCATCGAACCCGCGGAGGAGCGTCGCTGGGCCGCACAGCCAGAGATCGGCGCCGGCGGCCGTCAGGGCCCAGATGTTGGAACGCGCGACCCGAGAGTGGAGCACGTCGCCGAGGATCGCGATCTTGCGACCCTCAAGCGATGCGCCCGGGCCGCCCGGCAGCCGCGACCGGAGCGTGTAGAGGTCGAGCAGCGCCTGCGTCGGATGGGCATGCCAGCCGTCGCCGCCGTTGATGACGGATCCGGAGAACGTCTCGGCGGCAAGGTGCGGCGCACCTGACACCGCGTGGCGGATCACGAGCATCTGCGCTCCGAGCGCCTCGACCGTCCGGAC
>VBFG01000036.1 GCA_005882635.1 Chloroflexota bacterium
ACCTCGGGTTCGAGGCGGACGCCGGTCTCATGTTCGACGGCGGCGGCGACCTCGTCGACCAGCGCCCGGACGTCTGCCGCGGTCCCCTTCCGGTCATTGACGACGAAGTTCGCATGCTTCTCCGACACGGTTGCTCCGCCGTGGGTCCGGCCCTTCCAGCCGATTGAGTCGATCAGCCGCCCGGCCGAATCGCCCTCGGGGTTGCGGAACGTCGACCCGGCCGACGGAATCCCGAGCGGCTGGTGGTCGCGCCGCCAGCGGCGGATCTCGTCGAGGCGGGCGGCGATCTCCTCGGGCTGCGCGGGCGCGAGCTGGAAGGTCGCCTCGAGAACCACCTCGCCCGGGTGGTGCTTGAGGCGGCTGTCCCGGTAGCGGAGGTCGAGGTCGGCCGCGGTCAGGTCGGCCTCGGAGCCGTCATCGAGGAGCACCTTCGCCGAGTCGAGGATCGCCGCCACGTCGCTTTCGTGGGCGCCGGCGTTGGCCCAGACCGCGCCGCCGACGGTGCCCGGGATCGCCAGCCCGAACTCGAGCCCGGTCAGGCCCGCCTTCTGCGTCTCGGTCGCGGCGCGGGCCATCGGGACGCCGGACTCCGCGATGTAGCGGTCCCCGTCGATCCGCGAGCCCTCCGCCCGGTTCTGGACGACGAGGCCGCGGATCCCGGCGTCGGCGACGACGGTGTCGCTGCCACGTCCGAGGAGCGTCAGCGGGATCTCCCGCGCTCGGGCGAAGCGAACGATGGCCCGGAGCTCGTGGACGTTGTGGATGGTGGCGAACAGGTCGGCCGGCCCGCCGACCCGCATCGTCGTGAACCGGGCGAGCGGCTCGTCCCGCGACGTCTTCACCCCGATCCGCCGCTGGATCGCCGACCCGACCGCGACGGCATCGAACGGCTCGACGCCCGCTTCGGCGCCGGCACCGTCCACGGCCCGGCCCGTCACGCGGCCCACCCTCGGGCAATCGCCTCGATCGTCTCGACCGCGGGCAGCGGGCGACGCTCCGCCAGGGCGAGGACAAGCGTCGCCACGGCCTCGGCCGCGCCAGGCCGGCCGAGCCGGCGCGCGGCCTCGGCCATCGCCGCCCGGGCGGGCTCGTCGAAGAGGAGGTCCGTGGCCGCGACGAGGGCGTCGGCGTCGAACGCCTCGTCGGGAACGATCCGGGCGGCACCGGCCTCGGCCAGGCTCGCCGCGTTCGCGCCCTGGTGGGCCCCGGCGTGCGGGTACGGGACGATGACCGACGGGATCCCGAGCGCCGCCACCTCTGCCAGCGTCGAGGAGCCGGCCCGTCCGACGACGAGATCGGTCGCGACCAGGGCCGCGAGCATGTCATCGCGCAGGAACGGATACGGCCGATAGCGGCCGCGGGCGTCAGCGGGCAGCTTCTCGCGTTCGGTCAGCGCGGCCGCGTACGCGCTCTCCCCGGTGACATGGACGACCGTCACCCGCTCGACGAGGCGTGGCAGCGCCGCCGCGACGGCGGCATTGAACCGGCGGACCGCTTGCGAGCCGCCGAAGATGAGGATCGTCGGGCGATCGGCCGGCAGGTCGAGGCGTCCGCGGGCCTCGTCACGGGACATCGCGCTGACGTCGCGGATCGGCGTCCCGGTCGGGTAGGTCGGGACGCCGGCCGACGCCAGCGCGCGCCCGGCCGACTCGTACGAGATCGCCAGCGCGTCGGCCAGCCGGGCGGTCGCCCGGACGGCGCGGCCCGGCACGGCGTTGCCCTCCCAGAGGACGACCGGGATCCGCATTGGCGCCGCTGCCAACAGGACCGGCACGGCGACGTACCCGCCGGTGGTCAGGATCGCCGCCGGCCGCTCGGCGGCCAGGATGGCCGCGGCCTGCGGCACGGACGCCGCCAGGCGGATCGGGTCGAGGACGGCGTGGACCGACACGTCGACGGTTCGCAGCGAGCGCAGGGCCAGGCGTCGGCAGCGGATCCCGGCGTCGCGAACGAGCTCGGCCTCGAGGCCACGATGCCCGCCGACCCAGACCAGGTCAGGCGCGCTCGGACGATCGGGCCGGTCGCGGAAGGAGCGCGCCACGGCGAGGGCCGGGTAGATGTGCCCGCCCGTTCCGCCCGCCGCGATCAGCAGCCGCATCGTTCCAGGCTCCTCGTTCGACGGTCTCGCGGGAGATCGACAGGAGGATGCCGACGGCCGCGAGGCTGATGGTCAGCGACGATCCGCCGGCGCTGATGAACGGCAGGGTGATGCCGGTCACCGGAATGAGCGCGACGACGACGCCGATGTTGATGAACGCCTGGATGCACAGCCAGGCGGTGATTCCGGCCGCCAGGAGCGCCCCGAATGTGTCGGGCGCCCGGAGCGACACGCGGATCCCAGAGTAGGCCAGGCCGACGAACAGCAGGATCACGAGACCCGCCCCAATCAGTCCGAACTCCTCGCCGATGATCGCGAAGATGTAGTCATTGCTGGCGTTCGGCAGGAACAGGCCGCCGGCCAGGCGGCTCTCGCCCAAACCGGCCCCGAGGATGCCCCCGAGCCCCAGCGCGAGCAGGCCCTGGATCGTGTGGAAGCCCGTACCGAGGGGATCGGACCAGGGATCGAGCCAGGTCCGGATCCGGGTCAGCTGGTACGCCCGGAGGCCGACGGCGACGACGGCCACGAGGGCGGCGAACCCGATCGCCGCGAGGTGGACGAGACTCCCGCCGGCGACGAAGAACATCGTCAGCCCGGTGAGGCCGATGACCATCGTCGTCCCGAGGTCGGGCTCCTTGAAGACGAGGGCGACCATCGGGGCGAGGATGATGAGGAACGGGATCGTCCCCGACCAGAACCCCTTGACGCGCGTGCCGCGCTTCGCGAACCAGTGGGCGAGGTAGACGATCAGGGCGAGCTTGGCGAGCTCGGCCGGGTGGAGGGCCGGCAGGAGCGGCAGCTTCAGCCAGCGGGCCGAACCGCCGACCACGACGTTGAGGCTCGGGACGAAGACGAGCACGAGCAGCCCGAGGGCGACCACGTAGAACGGGACCGAGACCAACCGCAGGTAGCGGTAGTCGATCCGCATCATCGCGGCGAGGGCCACCATCCCGAGCGCCGCCCAGCCGATCTGCGGCCCGACGATCGACAGCGTGTCGTCCGTCGCGAGATAGGCCTTCATCGCCGAGCTCGAGTAGACCATCAGGATGCCCACGGCCGTCAGCGCGACGACGATGACCAGGATGGCGTAGTCGGCCTGGTGGCGCTCCCGGTTGAGGGCCGTCGCGCGCTGGCGGGCCGGCGTGCGGAGGGCACCGGCGGCGCCGGGGGCGGCCCTCTGCGCCCCGGTCCCGGATCGGTCGACACGGCCTCGATCGGCCTCGATCGGGCGTCCGACTGCGGCTCGCGCTCGGGGTCGAAGCGCGTCGGTCATCGAGTCCTCCCTGCCTGATGCTCGGCGGCGATCGTCGCCACGATCTCCTTGAACGCCCGCCCCCGGGCGGCATAGTCGACGAACATGTCGAAGCTGGCGGCGGCCGGGCTGAGGAGCACCGTGACCGGCGCCGGCACCGCCGGGCCGAGCAGCTCGCGGGCGATGGCGTCCGCCCGCCGGACAGCCTCCTCGAGCGTCTCCGCCTGCTCGGCCTGGCGGAGGCCGGCGGCCCGGAACTGCCGCTCGAGGGCCGGCCCGCTCTCCCCGATCAGGACGGCGGCGGTCGCCCGCTCGGCGACGACGGGACCGAGCGCCGAGAGGTCGACGTCCTTGTCGCGGCCACCGGCGATCAGGACGATCGGTGGCTCGAACGCGCGGAGTGCCGCGATCACGGCGTCGGGCTGAGTGCCCTGCGAGTCGTTGACGAAGCGAACGCCGTCGACCTCGGCGACGGGCTCGAGGCGGTGCTCGACTCCGGTGAAGGCGGCCGCGGCCCGACGAACCGCTTGCGGCTTGACGCCGAAATGGAGCGCCGTCGCGACCGCCGCGAGCGCATTCGAGACGTTGTGGCGGCCGGGGATCCGGAGCTCATCGACCGCCATCACATCGACGCCACGGTCGCCGACGATCCGGGCGTCGACGACTCCGACGCCGCCCGGCGGCGGCGGCCCGATCCGGTACTCGATCACCCGCGTCCGGGCGTCCGCGGCGTACGCCGCGACGACCGGGTCGTCGCCGTTCAGGACCAGGGCGCCGGCCGGATCCACGAGCTCCGCCAGCCGGCGCTTCGCTGCCCGATATCCCTCGAGGGAGCCGTGGCGGTCGAGGTGATCCGCGGTGACGTTGGTATAGACCGCGACGGTCGTGCCGCGGGACAGGGTGGGCAGCTGGAGCTCGCTCAGCTCGATCACGACCCGATGGTCCGGAGTCAGCTCCGGCAGCTGTTCGACGAGCGGCAGCCCGATGTTCCCGCCGAGGACGACCGGGTGGCCCGGCTCAGCATCGAGGACCGCAGCAATCAGCGACGACGTCGTCGTCTTGCCCTTCGTCCCGGTGACCCCGATCGTCGTCGACGGGCAGAGGCGGAGGAACAGGTCCGCCTCGGAGACGATCGCCGGTGCGGTCGGATCGCCGGACCCGCGCGCGGCGACCAACGCCCGGAGCGCCTCGCGGAGGCGCGGCTCGGTCGTCGGGAAATCCGGGTTGATCGACGGTGAGGTCGTCACGAGGGCGGCATCACGCCAGGATGTTGCGGGGTCGAGATCGGGACCCGCCATGAGCTGCACCGGACGACCCTCGATGCCCTCCAGCGCCTCCGTCAGCTCGCCCGCGGGGCGGCCGTCGTAGACGGTGACCCGCGCGCCGGCGTCGACGAGGAAGCGGGCGAGGGCGATCCCGCTCCGCGCGAAGCCCAGCACCGTCACCGGCCGCTGGCGCAGTGCGCCGCTCTTGACCGCCTCGATCGTCAGCTCGTCCGGGTCGATCGTCCGCGCGCCGGTCATCGTCGTCACGGCAGCTTCTGAATCGAGGCGAGGAACAGCGTCACGCCGAGCAGGCCGGCGAGGATGCCGACGATCCAGAAGCGGAGGGTGATCTTCTCCTCGTCCCAGCCCGCCAGCTCGAAGTGGTGGTGGAGCGGCGCCATCCGGAAGACGCGCCTGCCGCCGCTCGCCTTGAAGAAGCCGATCTGGATGATGTCCGACGCCGTCTCGATCACGAAGATCAGCCCGATCAGCGGCAGGACGAGGATCTGGCCGGTGATCAGGGCGATCACGGCGAGCGTCGCCCCGAGAGACAGTGATCCCGAGTCGCCCATGAAGATCTGGGCCGGGTGGACGTTGAACCACAGGAACCCGAGGAGCGCGCCGATGATCAGCGCGCACAGGAAGGCCAGGTTCGGCTGGGCCGGCACGTTCAGGAGCGCGACGAGGAGGAAGGCGACGAACGCGAAGACGAGCGTCCCGCCGGCGAGGCCATCCAGGCCGTCCGTGATGTTGACGCCGTTGCTCGCGGCGATGATCGCGAAGGCCGCGAACCCGACGTAGATCGGCGGACTGATCATCACCGCGCCGACGAACGGCACGGCGATCTGGTCGATCTGGTAGGTCCGCTGGATCATGAACGCGGCGGCGAACGCGAACACGACCTGCCACAGCAGCTTCTGGCGGACACGGATCCCCTCCCCCGTCTTCGCGTTGAGGGAGTCGTCGAACGCACCGAGCACGCCGACGCCGGCGAGCGCGGCGAGCGGGGCGTAGATGCCGCCCTCGGGCGGGAACCGGAGGAGCAGGTAGAGGGCGAGGATCACCGCGATCAAGAGGGCACCGCCCATCGTCGGCGTCCCGTGCTTGACCTGGTGGGTGTCAGGGCCCTCGATCCGGATCTGCTTCGTGAACCCAGTCGCCCGGAGGAGCCGGATGTACGGGGGCATCAGGATCACGACGATCGCGAAGGCGAGCAGCAGGCCCTGGATGAGCTCGACGGTCATCGCGGCCTGACCCCGGCGGCTCCCGCCCCGGAGCCGAGGGACGAGACGAGCTGATCGACGAGGA
This sequence comes from Chloroflexota bacterium, assembly GCA_005882635.1. GTDB lineage: Bacteria > Chloroflexota > Limnocylindria > Limnocylindrales > CSP1-4 > CF-46. The sequence goes on from VBFG01000036.1 coordinate 5,924, forward strand.
CGTCGAGGGCGATCCCGCGCGACGCCTTCACGAGGACGACGTCGCCGGGCCGGAGCATCCCGACCAGGCGGTCGCGCGCCTCGTCCCGATCGGCAACGAGAGTCACGCGATCGTCCTTCATGCCGGCCGCCCGGGCCCCGACGACAATGGGCGCGGCGCCCGTGCCGACGACGACGAGGTCGTCCGTCAGCGCCGCCGCGGCTTCGCCGGTCCGTCGGTGACCGTCCTCATGGTCGGACCCGAGCTCGAGCATCTCGCCGAGGACGGCGACCCGCCGGCCGGGCAGGCCCGCCAGGAGCTCGAGCGCTGCCGCGACGGACGCGGGTGAAGCGTTGTAGCTGTCGTCGACGATCGTGACCTCGCCTGCCCGGACGAGTTGGGCCCGGTGCGGTGCGCTCCAGCCCCGGGCAAGCGCCGCGGCGATCCCGTCGATCGGGACGCCGGCCGCGAGGCCGGCCGCGACCGCAGCCAGGGCGTTGTGGACGGCGAGCCGGCCGAGGGTCGGGATGACGGCTGGCCGCCGGTCGTCGCCGGCGATGACGTCGAACGCCATCCCGTCGGCGCCGCGCGACTCGACGTTCTCCGCGCGCACGTCGGCGTCGTCGGCGAACCCGTAGGTCATCACGCGTGCACGCGTCCGGGAGGCCATCCGGCGGACCCGCTCGTCGTCGGCGTTGAGGATCGCAACCCCGTCGGGCGGGAGTGCCTCGACGAGCTCCCCTTTTGCCCGCTCGATCGCCTCGATCGAGCCGATCCGCGACAGGTGGACCGGCTGTACGGCGGTCACCACCCCGATCTCCGGCCGGCCGATGGCGGCCAGGTCACGGATCTCGCCGCCGACGTACATCCCCATCTCGAGGACGGCCGCCCGATGAGACGACTGTAGGCGGAGCACCGTCAGCGGCAGCCCGATCTCGTTGTTCAGGTTGCCCTCGTTCTTCAGCGTCGGCATCGCCGCCCCGAGGACCGTCGCGACCGCCTCCTTCGTCGACGTCTTGGCGATGGAGCCGGTGATGCCGACAACCAGTGGATCGAAGCGCATTCGCCAGGCGGACGCGACGGCCTGCAGGCCCAGCAGCGTGTCCTCGACCCGGACGATCGTCGCGTCGACGGTCGCCAGGTCGATGCCGGCGGGGGCTCGCGCGACCAGGACAGCCGCAGCTCCGGCGCCGACGGCGGCGCCGGCGAAGCGATGACCGTCGGTGCGCTCGCCGGGAAGAGCGACGAACAGGTTCCCGGGCTCCACCTCGCGCGAGTCGACCGCGCCGCCCAGGATCAGCCGATCCGATCGGGCAAGGAGGGTGCCGCCGCTCGCCGCCACGAGCTCGTCGGCGGTCAGCCCCCGATCGGGCCCTCCGTCGACCACGGGCGACGGATCACGGCGATCGGTCACGGGGGCCAGTGTCGCATAGGCCGCTCCGGCGCTCACCGAGAGGCGGTCGTGGCCGGCGGCGCATCCGTCCGCTCCGGCAGCAGGTCGGGCGTCGTGATCGCGTCGTGGGCGATCCGCCGGAAGAGCCCGAACGACATCACCGGCATCTCGAGCTGGCCGAGCTTGGCGACGGTCGGTGTCCCTTCCTCGATCCGGATCGCGACGATCAGATCGGGATGGCCGGGCTGACGGGCGATGTAGCCGATGAACGAGTAGTTGAAGATGTTGTGCTTCCAGCCGCCGCGGCCACCGTTCGCCTTCGGATTCCAGATCTGGGCCGTCCCGGTCTTGCCGCCGACCTCGTAGCCCGGGATCAGGGTCCGGTCGCGGTAGAACGGAACCGTCGAGACGACGTGGTTCATCATCCCGACCAGCGTCTTCGACAGGTCGGCGCTGATCACCTGGCCCTTGACCGGGATCTGGCGGGCGCTCAGGCCAACCGCCTGGACGACGTGGGGCTGGATCAGCTGGCCGCCGTTGATCATCGCCGAGTAGGCGGTCGCCAGCTGGAGCGGCGTGACCGCGACGCCCTGGCCGAACGCGCCGTTGGCGAGGTCGATCTGGCGCCACGCCCGGATCGCCGGATCGCGGACGATCCCGCCGACCTCGCCCGCGACGTCGATGCCGGTCGGGCTGCCGAAGCCGAACCGCGTCCACGTGGAGTGGAGGATCGACGACGACTTCTTCGTGGTGTCGTCGAGGCCCAGGGCGACCTTCGCCGCGACGACGTTCCTCGAATAGGCGATCGCGTCCTCGAACGTCATCCAGCCCTTGGCCCGGTGGTCGGCGTCGTCGATGTGCGTCCGGCCACCGTCCAGCCTCAGCAGGCCCGTATCCTTGATCCGCGTCTTCGTCGTCACCTCGCCCTTCTCGATGCCCGCGACGACGGTGAGCATCTTGAAGACCGAGCCCGGCTCGTAGACGGAGCTGACGATCGGGTCGACGAACCTGGCCGGGTTGCTCGTGGCGATCGCGGCGTAGTCGTTCGCGTCGTACGACGGGTACGACGCCTCCGCGAGGACCTCGCCGGTGTACGGGTTCATCACGATCGCCGAGACCGACTTCGCCCGGTCCGCCGCCCACGCGGCCAGGATCTCCTGCTCGACGTCGAGCTGGAGCCCGGCGTCGATCGTCAGCCGCAGGTCCTCGCCCGGACTTCCCGGGTCCTCGACGACGGCTGTCTCGGGGATCTGCCGCGAGGCGACGTCGCGTTGGGCCTGGACGATCTTCGGCCGGCCGGCGAGCTGGTCCTGGTAGAACTGCTCGACGCCGTACTGTCCGACGCCCTCGCGGTTGACGAAACCGAGGAGCGTCGCGGCGAGCGTCGTGTTCGGTCCGCCGCCGGCCTGCGGATAGACCCGGACCGGCTCCGGTTCGAGGGCCAGCCCGGTGAGCGCCTTGCTGTCGATCCCGGCCTGGATGTGGCCGGCCACGGTCGTGTCGAGGTCGTGGGCGAGCACGACGTACTTCCGCTCCGACGTCTCGCGGTCGGTCAGCGCCCCGGCGTCGGGTCCGGTCAGGCCCAGGATCGAGACCAGGCCGGCGGCCACCTGGCGCCGGGCGTCGGCGTCGATCTCGGATGGCGTGGAGACCAGTCGCTGGCGCTCGATCGTCGTCGCCAGGACGACGACGCCGGTCCGATCGTAGATGTCGCCGCGCCGGCTGGGGGTCTCCTGCCGCAGCGAGGTCTGCTGGAACGCCTCGTCGGCGAGGCGATCGTGCTGGCCGACCTGCCAGTACGCGAGTCGGGCGAGCAGCGCGGAGCCGACCGTCGCGAAGACGATCAGGAGGAACAGTGCGCGACGGCGAGAGTCCGTTCGACCCATGACCGCTGGGCCGATGGGTCAGTTGCCGCCGACGACGACCGGCGCCGACAGCTGGGTGAGACCGGCGTCGACCGCCATCTTCCGGACCGCCGGCTCCTGGGTCAGCCGGTTGAGGTCGGTCAGGAGCTCAGACTTCCGGACGAGCAGCGCGTCGCGCTGGGCGTCGAGCTTCCCGACGTCGTAGCCGGTTGCGGAGACCCGCATCGTCTGGGCGAGCGAGAAGAACGCAAGGACGAAGGCGACGACGATCCCGCCGAGGATGATCGGCAGTCGGTTCGCCCGACGCCGGGCGCGGACGGCGCCGCGGATCCGCCGACGGGGGAGCGTCGGCGGGTCGACGACCCGCGACCGGCGGGGCAGGAATGACGGCTGGGGGCGAGCCCCCGTGTAGACGGCCACTCGTTCCCTACTCGCCCAGGGCGAAGCGCAGGCGGGGCGCGCGAGGATCGAGGAAGGCGAGCGGGTCGGCCCCCGAGGAGATCCCGAATCCGTCGACGTCGAGCTCGTCCTCGGCCGGGTTGTGACGGCGGACGCTCTGTCGCTCGTGGAGCTCGTGCTGACGACGGCCGTACGCGCGACGCCGGCTGGACTGGTGGCGTTTGCTCACCTGGTTCCTCCTGTCTCGGGGCGGGACGACATGGCTCGACGGCTCAGGCGGCGAGGCGCTCGGCGGCCCGCAGGCGGGCGCTCCGGGCACGGGGATTGGCCGCGATCTCGGTCGCGGTCGGGGTCAGCGATGGCCGGGTCACGAGGCGGAGGCGCGGGTTGCGACCGCAGACGCAGACCGGCAGCTCCGGCGGACAGGTGCAGCCCCGCCGCTCCGCGGCGATGAACCGCTTGACGATCCGGTCCTCGAGGGAGTGGTAGCTCAGGACGACGAGCCGGCCGCCGGGTCGCAGGAGGTCGACCGCGGCGGCAAGCCCGTCCTGGAGTGCATCGAGCTCTTCGTTGACGGCGATTCGGAGTGCCTGGAAGACGCGGGTCGCGGGATGGATCCGGCGGCGGACCCGGGGGTTGCCGGGTGCAACGCGCTCGACGAGCGCTGCCAGCTCCTCGGCGGTCGCGATCGAAGCGGTCTTCCGCGCGGCGACGATCGCCCGCGCGATCCGCGGCGCCTGCGGCTCTTCCCCGAACCGCCGGAACAGCGCGGTGAGCTCCGCGGCGTCCAGGGTGGCGAGGAGTTCGGCGGCAGGCACGCCCCGCGAGGTGTCGAAGCGCATGTCGAGCGGGCCGCCCGTCCGGATGCCGAAGCCCCGGGCGGCATCCGCGAGCTGGAAGCTCGACAGGCCGAGGTCGAACAGGAGGCCGTCGACGGCGCCGAAGCCCGCGTCGGGGGCGACGGTCCGGAGCTCGCGGAAGTTCGCCTGGCGGAGCACGAGCCGATCGCCGAAGCGGGGTCGGAGGCGACCGTCCACTCTGGCGATGGCCGCCCCATCGGCGTCGAGGCCGAGGAGGCGGCCATCAGGGTCGGTCGCCTCCAGGATCCGCTCGGTGTGCCCACCGCCGCCGAGGGTGGCATCGATCTGAAGGCTGCCGGGTGCGGGTGCGAGCATCGACATGACCTCCTCCACCAGCACCGGCAGGTGTCCTTCCTGCATGACTCCTCCACCTTCGAGCGACGGATCCCGAGCGGACCCTGGAAGCGCATGTGGTCCGTCCGACGGCCCTCCGGCCGGCGGACGGTTCGCCCTAGATGCCGAGCCCTCCGATGGCCTCGGCGAGGGCCGCCGGATCCTCGAGGCTCCGGCGATAGGACTCCCAACGATCGGGAGCCCAGATCTCCGCGTGGTCGCGGGTGCCGACGACAACGGCGTCGGGCCCGAGCCCGGCCATCTCCCGGAGATAGCCCGGGATGAGGACCCGGCCCTGGCCGTCGAGCGTCGTCTCGACCGCGCCGGCGAAGATGAACCGCGAGAAGCGACGGGCGTTCTCGTCGGTGACCGGGAGCGTCGCCACCTTGTCGGCGAGCGCGTCCCAGCCAGTCCGGGTGTGGATCGCCAGGCAGGCGTCGAGCCAGCGCGAGACGACGAGGCCCGCCTCCAATTGGGCGCGGAACCGCGACGGGACGGCGAGCCGTCCCTTGTCGTCCACCGTGTGCCGGTACTCGCCGGTGAACACCTGACGGGTTGTCCCCACTTCGGGAGCGATGCGTGGCCATGGGCGGC
>VBFG01000195.1 GCA_005882635.1 Chloroflexota bacterium
AGCCTGGTCGCGGGGACGCGGGCCCCCGACGACCGGTGACGGCTCGCGGCGGGCGACCGTCGGTGGCTCGCGGCGCGCTCCTGATCCTCGGCGTCGTCGGCTGGGTCGGGCTCATCTGGATCGGCGCGACGCTGTATTCGTCGACGCCACCGAAGGCCGGCTTCGACCTGGAGCTGCTGCTGCGGGCCGGTCGCGACGTGGCCGCCGGGCGATCTCCGTACGACCCGGCGCTCGTCGCCGGCACGGCGCCGGTCGCCGAGAGCCTGTTCTACTCCTACCCGCCGGTCGTGGCCCAGGCGATGACGCTCGTCGGTTGGGTCCCCTCGCCCGTGGCGCTCGTCGCCTGGGGCGTCGCGGCGGTCGCCGGGCTTGCCGCTGTCGCGATCGCGCTCGCCCGGCGGTTCGCCCCGGGCCGGACCGCCCTCGAGGTCGCGCTGCCTGTCATAGCGCTGGCGCCGCTGTGCTTCCCGTTCGCGATCGGGCTCCTCTTCGGCAACTTCGACGTCTTCTTCCCGCTCCTGTACGGGGCGATGCTCCTCGCCGTGACGCCCGGTGCGCGACGGGAAACGGTGACCAGCGGCGGGGTCGCGCTCGCGGTCGCGGCGATCGCCAAGCTGCATCCGGCGTCACTCGGCGCCTGGTTCGGGGTGCGCGGGCTGACGGGCGATCGCCGCGCCGCCCGCGTCTTCGTGATCGCGGCGGCCGTCGGCGTCGCGGCCCTCGTGGCGAGCCTTGTGATCGGCGGCGTCGGGCCGTGGGCGGACTACCTCGCCGTTGTCCGGGCGGGCAGCAACGCCGACCTGGTGGACCCGCGGAATGCCGGACCCGCGGCGCAACTCGCCCTCCTGCTCGGCGGCGACGACCGGTTCGCCCGTACCGCTCAGATCGCGGTGACCGCCGCCGTCCTCGTCGTCACGGTCGCGGCCGCGCGTCGCGGCGGTGACCCCGTCGCGCGCCTGGCCTGGGCGGCCGCCGCGTCCCTCGCGACCCTGCCGGTGACCTGGTTCCATTACCCGTCGGCGCTGATCCCCTTCGGTCTCGCCGCGCTGTTCCGGAGCGATGGGCGCCCTTTGGCTCGATCCGTCGAACGGCTCATCGCGGCCGCCCTGGTGATCGCGGCGATCGCGATCGCGTTCCTGCCCCTCCTCTGGGTCTCGATCGGGCTCGTCCTCGCCGCGGTTCGCCTGAGTGCGCCCGGAGACACCGAAATGGCGCCACCGACGGTCGATTAGGACTTTCGGGCCATTCGGCGAGCGTCGAGTCGCATGCAAGGATTCCGTCAGACGTCGGTCGGGACCGACACCGATTACCATCTCGTTGCGCTGTCCGGGGTGGGCGCGACCAACGAGGACGCGAGGGACATGCACCACTGGTTCGTCGCCTACATCGACCCTGGCGCGGGCAGCCTGATCGTCCAGGCGACCATCGCCTCGATCGTTGCGATCCCGTTCTTCCTGCGACGCCAGATCAGTCGAGCCCTGCGCGTTCTCGCCCGCCTCGACGTCAGGTCTGATTCCGCCCGACGTCCTGTCGATCCTTCGAGCTGAGCTCGCGCGCCGGGTCCACCGTCACCGGCGGGCCTGACTCCGGCACTCCCGGGACCTTGCCCGGGCCCGCGACGCGACTCGAATCCGGTTCCTACCGCGACCCGGCCGGCTTCGTCTATCGGCGCGATGGGGTGCTCCTCCGCCAAGTCGACCGGTCGTTCGCCGATCGCTGGGATCGCGTCCTCGCCAGCGGCCTGCTCCCGAAGCTTCAGGACACGGGCTGGCTGATCCCGCACGAGCCGGTCGACATCGCCCTTGCCGCGGAACCGGATCGGGCGCACGCGATCATCCGCCCGACAGAAGTCGACTTCGTCTCGTACCCGTACGAGTGGTCGTTCGGGATGCTCAAGGACGCGGCCCTCCTGACCCTCGACGTCCAGATCGAGGCCGCCTCCGCCGGCTTCGCCCTGCGCGACGCGAGCGCCTACAACGTCCTGTTCCAGTCGGCCCGCCCGATCCTGATCGACACGCTGTCGATCGCACCGGCGGAGCCCGGCGCGCCCTGGCAGGCCTACCGCCAGTTCTGCGAGCACTTCCTCGCGCCGCTGGCGTTGATGGCTCGCCGCGACATCCGCCTGGGCGAGCTGCTTCGGACGCACCTCGACGGGATCCCCCTCGACCTGGCAGCCCGGCTCCTCCCGCGCCGCACCCTCGTCAACCCGGGGCTCGCATCGCACATCCACCTCCACGCCCGGGCCCAGCGCCGGCACGAGGCACGTGGCGCGGCGGCCGGCGCCGAGGCGCGCCGGGCGAGCGTCGGGAGGCTGCGCGGCGAGGCGCTCCTCGACAGCCTCCGGCGGGCCGTCGCGGCCCTCGACTGGGCGCCCACCGGGACGGAGTGGGCCGAGTACGACCGCGGCGACTCGAGCGATGAGTCGGCCCGGGCCAAGGACACGATCATCCGATCGATGCTCGAGGCCACCGGCGGCGCAGTGGTCTGGGACCTCGGCGCCAACGTCGGCCGGCACAGCGCGATCGCAGCGAGTCTCGGCCGGCGGGTCGTCGCCTGGGACGCCGACCCGGCGGCCGTCGAGCGGCACTACCGGGCCCTCCGCCGCGATGGGATGACCGCGGTCCTGCCGCTGATCGTCGATCTCGCCAACCCGAGCGCGGCCGTCGGCTGGGGGCTCGCCGAACGCCGATCCTTCGTCGATCGGACCGACGCCGACGTGGTCCTCGCCCTCGCCCTGATCCACCACCTGGCGATCGGGCGCAACGTCCCGTTGCCGCGGATCGCCGCCTTCCTCGCCGACCTCGCCCCGAACCTGATCGTGGAGTGGGTCGGCCGGGACGACCCGATGGTCGGCCGACTGCTCGCGACACGCGAGGACGTCTTCGACGGCTACCGCCTCGACCGTTTCCGCGAGGCCTTCGGCACGCGCTTCGCCGGCGTCGACGAGGTCCCGACACCGGGCAGCCAACGCCTGCTCTTCCGGATGACGCGGCGGCGATGACGGCCGACGAGCCCTTGTCCCAGAAGCGGAGATCACCCGACCGAGGGGTCCCCGTCTATCCGACGGTCGTCGGCGTCGCCCTCATCTTCCAGCTCGTCGCGACGAGCGGCGTCGGTGTCTGGGTGTC
>VBFG01000037.1 GCA_005882635.1 Chloroflexota bacterium
CGCGAGGCTCAGGCCCGCACCGACGCCGGCTGCGGCCAGGCCGCCGCCGATCGCGACGGCCAGCGATCGGAACCCGAGCGACGCGATCGGCCGGATCGCCAGCTCCGGCAGCGAGCGCTTCAGGAGGACGAACAGGACGATCGCCTCGAGCCAGGCGGCGACCGCGATCGCCAGGCCCAGGCCGGGCAGGCCCAACGGGCCGACGAGGATGGCCGCGAGGCTGGAGTTCACGGCGACGGCGAGGACCGCAGCCGCGACCGGGGTCCGGGTGTCCTGGCGCGCGTAGAAGGCCCGGGCCAGGACGGCGATCAGGGCGTGCGCCGTCAGGCCGATGAGGAAGGCCGCGAGGGTCGTCGCGGTCTGGTCGAGGGCATGCGCGTCGAGCTTCGCGTCGCCGAACAGCAGGCGCACCACCTCGGTCCGGAGGACGATGGCGATCGCCGTGATCGGGACCATCACGTACACGATCAGCCGGATCGCCCGCGACATCAGCGCCGCGAACTCGGTCAGGTTGCCGAGGGCGGCGTCCCGGGACAGCGATGGCAGGACGACGACGCCGAGCGGCACGCCGATCACCCCGATCGGGATCTGGAGGAGGGTAAACGCCACGTTGAACCCGGTCACGGCGCCGACGAACAGGGTCGACGCGAGGCCGGTGACGACGACGAACGTGATCTGGCCGGCGCCCAGTCCGAGCGCTCGCGGCGCCATGAGCTTCAACGCCTGGCGCGCCTCTTCGTCGGCGAGCTCGATCGAGCGGTCGTAACGGAAGCCGAGCGCGCGGAGCGGCCCGAGCTGGACCGCGAAATGGGCGATCGCGCCTGCGACGACGCCGATCGCAAGGCCCGTCACGCCGAGCGGCGGAACGAGGAAGACGGCCGCACCGATGATCGCGAGGTTGTAGACGATCGGGGCGATCGCCGAAGCGGCGAAGCGGCCCTGCGCGTTGAGGACGCTCGTCACGAGCGAGCCCAGCGCCAGGAAGATCGGGCTCAGGATCATGATCCGGGTCAGGTCGACCGTCCGCGACCATTGGTCCGGCGTGAACCCGGGGGTGATCGCGGGGATGATCGACGGCGCCGCCGCGAGGACGATCACGGCGAGGACGAGGAGCGCGGCGAGCATCAGGTTCGCGATCGTCGAGACGACGCGCCACGCCCGAGCCGTTTCGTCGGTCGCCAGAAGCGCCGACACGATCGGGATCACCGCCGACGACAGGGCTCCGGCGGCGACGAGCTGGAACACCAGGTCCGGCAGGCGGAACGCGGCGAAGAACGCGTCGAGATCGGCCCCGGGCAAGCCCCCGTTGACGATGACGACGACGCGCACCCAGCCGAGGACCCGCGAGATGAGGAAGGCGCCCGAGACGATCAGTCCCGCCCGCGCGAGGGCGCGCGAGGAGGTCACGCCGGGCGGCGGGACGCGCGGGGGTGGGCGCCTCGGTACGCGGATCGGAGGCGTGCCGGCGAGACGTGGGTGTAGACCTGGGTGGTCGCGAGGCTCTCGTGGCCGAGGAGCTCCTGGACGACCCGCAGGTCCGCTCCGCCCTCGAGAAGGTGCGTCGCGAACGAGTGGCGGAGGGTGTGGGGCGAGACGCCGACCGGCAGCCCGGCCCGGCGCCGCAGCAGCTCCAGCCGATAGCGCAGGCCGCGGACGCCGAGGGCGCCGCCGCGGCTGTTGAGGAAGATCACCTTCGGCTCAGGCTCCCGCGCCGCGCGCCGGCGGGTGAGGACCGGCCGGCCGTCGGCGAGATAGACGTCGAGCGCCGCCCGGGCCGGCCGTCCCAGCAGGCCGATCCGCTCCTTGCGGCCCTTGCCGAGGACCCGGATCTCGCCGCGGCGGAGGTCCAGGGACGCCAGCTCGGCGGCGGCCAGCTCGCTGATCCGGAGCCCCGCGGCGTACGCGGTCTCGACGATGGCTCGGTCGCGCAGCGCGATCGCGACCGACAGCTCGCGCGGCTCCGCGTCGTCGCCGAGGGCGTCGTCGACGGCGGCCAGCAGCCGCTCGACCTCATTGATCTCGAGCACCCGTGGCAGTCGGCGTGGCAGGCGGGGAGTCGCGATCGAGCCCCACGGGTCGCCGGGCGCCAGGCCCTCGCGGGCGGCGAACCGGTGAAAGGAGCGGATCGCAGCGAGGCGCTGGGCCGTGGAGCTCCGGGCCCGGCCCATCCCGAGGATCGCAAGATAGGCTCGCAGGTCACCGCGGGCGGGGGCGCGCCAGTCGACGCCACGGGCGGCGAGCCACTCCAGGTACGACCGGAGCGTGCCGGCGTACGAGCGTTGCGTATGGGGAGAGGTGTCGCGGGCGGCCAGCGATCCGAGGAAGTCCCGGAGCGCCGACTCGGCCGCGGCGGCCGTCACTCGCGGTTCACGCGTCGGGCGCCGTCCCGGTCCGCCGCGACGCCGCGCTTCGTCGCCCGCCGCGCGCTCCGCCACCCGATCGCCCGCCGGCCGCCCGACTGCCCCGTGGACTACCCGTCCCGCCGGCGCGGCCGCGTCGCGCGCCGCCGCGGGCCGGCTTGGCCAGCGCGGCGGGGTTCGGCGGCCCACCGGCGAGCCTGGCCCCCACGAGCTCGGTACCAGCGGGCAGCGGGACGTCGGCGCCGCAGCGCAGGCAGATGCCGGTCTCGCCGTGCCGTGCGACCGGGCCGTCATCGGCATCGTGGATCGCCCCGACCGGCTCGAAGTTCGTTGTGAAATCGCACTTCGGGTAGTTCGAGCATCCCCAGAAGACGTTGCCCGTCCGCCGCGCGCGACGCGGGACGAGCTGGCCGTCGTTGTTCTTCGGGCAGGTGACGACGAATGGCAGCGGCTCGGGCGGCGGCGGCCCGTCCTTGCGGATGTAGGTGCAGTCCGGGTAGCGCGAGCAGCCGACGAACGGCCCGAACCGGCCGCGCTTGCCGACGAGCGTGCCTTCCCCGCACTGCGGGCAGACCTCGCCCTCGCCGGCCTGGGGCGGCGCCTCCTCCCCGGGCAGCGGGCGCGATTCCTTGTGCTCCGGGAAGAGCGAGCAGGCCAGGAACCGGCCGTTCCGGCCCAGCCGGATCACCATCGGGTGGCCTTCGGAGCAGACTTCGTCGCTCGGCTCGGTGGTGACGTCCCGGCGCCTGACGTTCTTGCGGACGTCGTCCACCTGGTCCTTGAGTGGCCCGAAGAAGGCCCGCAGGAGCGGGACCCATGGACGCCGACCGTCGGCGACCTCGTCGAGCTCCTCTTCCATGCGCGCCGTGAAGGCCAGGTCGACGTATTCGGCGAAGTGCTCGACGAGGAAGTCGGTGACGACCTCCCCGATCAGCTCCGGGCGGAGTCGCCGCTCTTCCACGCGGACGTAGCCGCGATCGAGGATCGTCGAGATCGTCGCCGCGTAGGTCGAGGGCCGGCCGATGCCGTTGTCCTCGAGCGCCTTGATCAGCGTCGCTTCCGTGTAGCGCGGGGGCGGCTCCGTGAAGTGCTGGCTCGGGGTCACCTCGCGAACGGTCGTGACGTCACCCTCGCGGAGGGCCGGCAGCGCCGCCTGCCCGTTCGATTCGGAATCGTCGCCGTCGTCGCGACCCTCGGTGTAGATGGCCGCGAACCCGTCGAACAGCGTCTTCGTCGCGCTCGCCCGGAGCTCGTACGGCCCATCGGCGAGGTCGACCGTCGTCGTCTCCAGCTCCTTCGCCGCCATCTGCGACGCCAGGGCTCGCTGCCAGATCAGGCGGTAGAGGCGCAGCTCGTCGGCAGCGAGGGAGGCGGCGAGCGAGTCCGGGTCGCGTCGGAACGACGTCGGGCGGATCGACTCATGCGCCTCCTGGGCGCCCTTCGTCTTGGTCCGGTAGACCCGTCCCTTGGGCATCGTGTACGGCTGGCCGAACCGGCCACGGATCACGCCGCGCGCCTCGCCCATCGCGACGCCGGCCATCGCGGTCGAGTCCGTCCGCATGTAGGTGATGACCCCGACGTGGCCGTCCGGGGTGTCGACCCCCTCGTACAGGCGCTGCGCGACCGACATCGTCCGCTTCGGGCTGAAGCCGAGCTTCCGGCTCGCATCCTGCTGGAGCGTCGACGTCGTGAACGGCGGCGCGGGGCTGCGGCTCTGCTTGCGTGTCCCGACCTTCGTGACCCGCGGGCGGAGGTCGCGGAGCGCGGTGGCGTGGCGCTCGGCGGTCTCCCCGTCGGCGACGTCGAGCGCCGCACCGTCGATCCGGACGACCTCCGCCGCGAACGTGTCGCCCGCGCTGGTCGCGAGGATCGCCTCCAGCGTCCAGTACTCGCGGGCGGTGAAGGCGGTGATCTCCCGCTCTCGCTCCACGACGAGCCGGACCGCCACGGACTGGACCCGTCCGGCCGACAGCCCCGAGCGGACCTTCCGGCTGAGGAGCGGGCTCAGCGTGTACCCGACCAGCCGGTCGACGATCCGCCGAGTCTGCTGGGCGTCTACGAGGTTCGTGTCGATGCCGCGCGGGTGGGCGAAGGCGTCGCGGATGGCGCCCTCGGTGATCTCGCTGAAGGTCACGCGGCGGGCCTTGTCGGGCGGCACGTTGGCCGCCTCCGCGACATGCCACGCGATCGCTTCCCCTTCGCGGTCCAGGTCGGTGGCGAGGAAGACCGTGTCGGCCGTCTTGGCGGCCTTGGTGATTTCAGCGACCTGCTTGCGGCGGTCGTCGGACACGACGTATTCCGGGGCGAAGTCGCGGTCGACGTCGACCCCGAACTTGCCCTTGCCGGGGTTCTCCGGAAGGTCCCGGACATGGCCGTAGGAGGCGAGCACCTGGTAGTCCGGACCCAGGTATCGCTCGATCGTCCGAGCCTTCGCGGGGCTCTCCACGATCACGAGGTTTCTTGACACGGCCGGGAGTGTAGCACCGGGTTCTTCGCTCCCAGCCAACGCCGAATCCCCTGGTGACGAGGTCCGCGCGCGCGTCGGGCTACGCCCGACGAGGCCCGATTTCCGCACGATTCGGCCGGGTCGGGCGTCTCACCGCCGGGCCGGCGCGCTCCAATCGAAGGTCGCCTCGGTTCCGTTCGTGGGTCGTGATCGGACCTCGACGGTCGCCCCGACGTCAGCCGCCCGACGGGTCGCATCGGGCAGGCCGCGGCCGTGCGGGCGCTGCGGCGAAGGCGTCGCCGGCAGTCCCCGGCCATCGTCCGCGACGACCAGGTGGAGGCGGTCGGGCGCGGTCGCGACCGAGACCGTGATCGCGCTCGCGGCGGCATGCCGGACGGCGTTGTCGAGCGTGACCTGGGCGAACCGCCAGGCGGCGCGCTCGACCGGCGCGGGCTGGCGATCCCCTGCCCCGCCGCGCTCGACCTCGATCGTGACCGGCGGCGACCCGTCGGCCTCGAGTCGTTCGGCCAGGTCCTCCAGGGCTCGGACGAGCCCGAATGCCTCGAGGACGACCGGCCAGCGGTCGGCCATCAGCCGCTCCAGCTCGAGGTCGACGGCCCGGAGGTGTCTCGCCACGGCCTCGGGGTCGCCGCCTGCCTCGGCCTCGGCGATCGCCCGGCGGAGGCTGGGCAGCACGACCGCGTGGAGGTCGCCGGCGAGTCGCGTCCGCTCCGCGGCGAGCACCGCCTCCTCGGCAGCCGCCTGACCCGGCACGAGCTCGCGCCCGGTGGCGACGGCCAGAGCCCACAGACGCTCCGCCAGGTTCGAACCAGGGAGCGGCTCTGTCCGGGCCCGGGCGCGGACCACGCCGGCGCGCAGGTCGGCGAGGACCCCGAGGAGGGTCAGGGCGAGAGGAATCGGCAGGAAGAACGCGATCGGAACCGTGGCGACGTCGATCCAGTTGAACGCCGGATCCGGGGCCCGCTGGCCGGCGAGGACGACCCCGACCGTCGTCACGCACGCGACGACCACCCAGACGACGAGCGCGAGGGCGAGCGGACCGGCGATCGGATCGAGGCGGTTCCCGGGTCGGGCCGCGTAGCGGGCGGCGGTCCACACGGTCGCGATCGCCCACAGGCTGGCGCAGCCGACGACCGCCGTCCAACCGAGGACGTCCGTATCGGTGGTCAGCGAGCGGGCCCTCGCGAACCACAGCGTCGCGGCGGCGTAGCTCGCGCCGATCGCAGCCAGCCAGGCGAGGCTCGGAACGCGTCGGATCGCGAGCAGGGCGACACAGACGCCGGCCGCCGCGACGAGGACCGGAAGGAGGGCGGCGGGCGACGCGATCGGATGACCGGTCAGACCGCCCAGACCACCGACCGTGAGCAGTGCCGCCCGGCCGACGCCAGCCTCGAGCGACGAGCCCCCGTGGACCGGAGCGGCGACCGTCGGCGCCGCCGCAGCGTTCTGCGCCCGCGACGCGGTCACGGCTCGAGGCCGAGCCAGCCCTCGCGGACCGCGAGCATCGCCAGCTCGGTCCGGCTGAGGACGCCGTAGCGGCCGAAGAGACGGCGGAGGTGGCTCTCGACGGTCTTGATGCTGATCCCGAGACCCACCGCGATCTCGTCGTTGCTCGCGCCGCGAGCCAGCAGCCGGATCGCCGCGAGCTCGCGGTCGCTGGGCCGGCGCGGCGCGTCGCGGAGCGCCCGCAGGGTGACGTCCGGGAAGCGTGTCTCGCCGCGCCCCACCGCGAGGATCGCATCCAGGATCGCCTCGACCGGACTGGCCTTCGAGAGGTAGCCCGACGCGCCGCCCTCGAACGCGGCGCGCAGGAAGCTCGGCTGATCGAAGCCGCTCAGGACGAGGACGTGGGGCGGTGCCGGGGATCCGACGAGGCGAGCGAGGACATCGAGGCCGCCAGGCTGGCCGTCGAGCCACAAGTCGCAGACGACCACGTCGGGTCGCTCCCGGGCGACGACGGCGACGGCCTCGCCTGCCGTGGCGGCCGTGCCGACGAGCGCCAGGTCGACCCGACCGTCGATCGCGGCCGAGATCGCCGCCGCGATGGCCGGGTGGTCGTCGACGACGACGAAGCGGATCACCGGGCGAGCGTAGCGTGGGATCGCCGTCGTTCCAACTCGATGAAGACCCGCAATGCCGTCGCGGGCTCGCCGGACCCGGGCCTCCGGCGGCGAGGGCTCAGACCTCGCGGATCCGCCGGAGGAAGTCCTCGTCGAGCTCGAGGTCGGCGTCGCCGTCGAGGTCGTCGTCGCCGGTCCGCGGGCCGGCGGCGACCACGGCAGTGTCGTCGGACGCTCCGGCGAGACCCGGCGCGGCGGCGGCCATGATCTCGAGGAACCGGATGTGGATGTACGGGAAGACGAACACGGAGTCCGACCGGTCGACGAACAGGGGCTTCTTCCCGTCGAGCATCCGGACGTTGGTGCAGACGAGGCTGACGTCGCCGTTCGTCGGCATGTCGTAGAGATCGGCGAGCAACGGCTGCTCGCCGTTCAGGTGGACGACGGTGTTGCGGATCACCAGCGGATCGTCGGCTCGGGGGTGACCCGTGTCCCCTGCCCGATGGTCCCGCCGCGCCGTGGGCCGACCGAGCCGGGGGCGCGGTGCGGTCAGCGCGGGTGGTAGAAGTCGACGACGAGCCGGACTCGACCGCCGGAGACCCAGACCCCGATCCCGACCCGGTCGTAGGCGGCATTCATCAGGTTGACGTAGTGACCGCCGCTGTACGACTTCTCGCTCTGGAAGTAGAGATGCGATCCGAGCACCGCGGAGTACGGATTGCCCGACCGGCAGCCGAGGTTCTCCGCCCAGATGTAGCTCGTGTAGCCGGCCGCGCGGAGGCGGTCGCCCGGCGTTCCGCCGCTGAAGTGGGTGCACATGTTGTTCACGGCGAGCTTTTTCGCGTACGGCCGTGACACCTTGGTCGAGATGCCGGAGTCGAGCTTCAGCGGGGCGACGTTCCGCCCGCCGGGGCTGCTGCAGCCGCCGGTCGAGGTGACCCAGCCGCCGGTCCGCGTGCAGTTCATCAGCTTCAGGTAGTAGACCTCGACCGCCCCCCAGCTCCCGCTGCCGACTGCGCTCCCGGACGTGCTGCTCGTCTGTCGCGAGCTGGTCCGCGGGATGGTCGCGACCGGCTTCGGCGCGGCAATGGTCTGGATCGTGGCCGTCGCGGAGGCGGCGAGTGGGACGCCGTGGATCGAGGCCGCGGTCGCGTCGACGGTCATCACGACCGTCGCCGATGCCGGCAGCGCCTTCGACGGCTTGAAGACGAGGACCGCGTTCGACTCGGCGAAGGAGACCGCCCCGGCGACGGGTGCGCCGTTGGCGGTCACGTGGAAGGCCGCGCGGGTGGTCGCGTGCTGCATCGCGGTCGTGAACCGGACCGACAGGGTCGCCGTGCGATCGACCTTCGTCGTGCCCTCGACCGGCCGGAAGCGGACGACGCTGGGCGCGACCGTCGTCGTCAGGCCGAGGTCGCCCGACATGGTCACCGGCGCCCCGTCGAGGTCGACGAGGCTGCCGACCGACACGGAGTAGTGCGTGCCCGGGCTCAGCGGGGCATCCGGCGTGTAGATCATCACGCTGCCCATCGACGGGGTCGTGTCGGGCCGGCCACCGAGGACCGTGATCGTTCCCGGCGCGGCCGGTGTCACGTGGATGGCGGCGGCGACGTCGACGACCGCCACGGGGCGCTCGAAGGACAGCCGGAACGAGGTCGCGACCGACGCCGAATCGCCCGCCATCTGCATCGCCTGGATCCGGCCGATCGTGGCGGGCCGGGTCACGAACGTCGCCCTTGCGACGGCCGCCATCGGCCGGCCGGATACGGCCAGGGCGCCCGGCTCGACCGTGACGACCTCGTAGGTCCCCGCCGGCCAGTGGCTCGACGGCTGGACCGTCAGCGTCTCGCGATCAGCCGACCAGTGGAGCTCGACGGCCGTCGGCGGCTCGACGGTCAGCGCCGCGGCCACGCTCGTCGGATCCATCGGCTCGCTGAAGTGGATCGGGACGCCTGCGCGCAGGTCGATCCCGGTGGCGATCGACCGGAAGGCCGCGTCGGGGAGCGCGCTGATCGGGGGCGAGGGCGGGGAGGCGGTCGCCGGAAGGGGTCGCGCCAGGCCGACGGCGGCGACGGCAACGACGATGCCGACGGTCGCGAGCAGCGCCACTCTCGCCGCGATCGACCGCCGGGCGAGGACCGGGAGATAGATGAGCGCGATGACGGGGACCGCCAGCACGGCGGCCGCGACCTTGCGCAATACGACAGTCTCCTGCGCGGTTCGCTGGGGACGAGACACCGTCTCGGGGCTGTCGGCCGCGTTCGTCGACGTCGCGCGACCGGCGCCACCCTAGCATGGCCCCCTCTGGGCGGGCAAACCGCGCGCCGCGCGCAACGCGTCGATCCGGGTCGTCGACCGGTAGCGCGGGCGGACGCGCCGCCGGCCGTCGCCGGGCAGGGCCGAGGCGAGCCGGCCCGCCGCGCGGTACCGCCCGTACGTGGACGTCGCGAGGCCACGCATCTCGAGGAGCGTGATCGCCCCGAGGATCGTCGCCGGGGTATGGCCGGTCGCGACGGCGAGCTCGTCGATCGAACCGTTGCCCGCGATGAGAGCGGTCGCGATCTCCCGGGCCGTCTGACCGAGCTCGATCAGCTCGGCGCTCACCGACGGGAGCCTGGCGACCGCCTGACGCCGGGTCGATGACCCAGCCACCCCGGCGGCGGCCGGGTCCAGCCCGAGGTCGACGAGGAGCTCGGGGATGCCGGTGACCAGCCGGACGAGGTCGTGGAACTCGCGATGGAAGTCGAGGATGCCCGCGGAGCGGGGCTCGTCGACGGGGCCCGGCACGAGGTAGCAGTCGCGGCCCTGGAGAAGCGCCCAGTCGGCCGTGATCAGCGCGCCGCTCCGATGGCCGGCCTCCACGACGATCGTTGCGTCGGCGAGGCCGCTGATCAGCCGGTTGCGCTGGGGGAACGTCCCCTTCGTCGGGCGCCGATCGGGGAACATCTCGGACACGACGACTCCGCCCGTCGCCACGACCTCCGACGCGAGACGGACATGGGCGCGGGGGTAGAGGCGGCGATGGCCGGACCCGAGGACCGCCACGGTCGGACGCCGGGCGGCGACGACGGCCGCGTGGGCGGCGCCGTCGATCCCCACCGCCAGGCCCGACACCACCACGCCGCCGGCCTCGGCGACCGCCCCGGCGATCCTCGCCGCGATCAGCCTGCCCCGCTCGGTCGGCCGCCGGGTCCCGACGATCGCCACGCTGCGCCGAGCCGACCAGGCCGCGACATCGCCGTCCACGAGGAGGACCGGCGGCGGCAGGTCGATCGCTCGAAGGCGCGCCGGATAGTCGGGATCGTCCAGGGTCACGATGCGCACGCCAGACGACCGCAGGATCTGGAGCGACGGCCCGGGATCCGCCGCGAGCTCGACGATCGCCGACCCGACTCGCGCCTTCGGATCGACCCGCCCCTGGGCTGCTGCGACGATCGCGTCGAACGACCCGATCGCGCCGCGCCGGCCGGCCGCGGCGAGGATCTCGCGGCCACTGCCGTACGTCGCGAGGAGCGCGCCGAACCCGGCCGGCCCGAGCCGGTCGACCGACAGCAGGAGCGCCCAGGCCTCGGTCTCGGTCGGTCCGTCCTCCCGCGGGCGGGTCCCCGCGGCCACCGACGTCATTCAGCTCGCCTCGCGCGACTGCTGACGCGAGGGAGCCGTCCGGAAGCGGGACGCCTCGTCGAGTTGGGCTTCGCCGACGTCCCCCGCCCCGACAAGGTCGGCGATCGTCCGCGCCACGCGAAGCAGCCGCTCCGTCCCGCGGCCCGACAGCGCCTCGAGCGTCGCCAGCGCGACCGCCCGGCCGCGGGCCGCCGGCGTAAGGCCGCAGGCGGCGCGCAGGGCTCGGCCGGTCAGGCGCCCGTTCAGCCGCCCCGCCCGCGCCAGCTGGACGCGGCGCGCGGCGGCGATCCGTTCAGCGACGGCCACGGAGCCCTCCGGCTCGAGCCCGGCCACGACGGCAGCCGGCGGAACGCGCGGCATCGTCACCCACAAGTCGATCCGATCGCGGAGCGGACCGGAGACGCGGCGCGCGTACCGCTCGGGCGACCCGGGCGGGCAGACGCACGATATCTCCGGGTCGCCGGTCATCCCGCACGGACATCCGTGAAGGTTTGAACTACGCCATTCGCCGGCGGGTGATCGAGCTGCCGCCCTCTCGGCGCCGAGCCAAGGCGAAGGCAGCGTAGGCGTGGATCGGGCACTCGCGACCACCATGACGGCGGCCGTGGGATGCTGGGGCGGTGAATGCCAGCACCCTCGCCCGGACCTACGAGCGACTCGACGCCCGGATCACCGGGTTCCTGGCCCGAGCCAGCGTGCCGACCCTCCGGGTCGGCCTCGGCATCGTCTTCCTCTGGTTCGGCGCGTTGAAGTTCTTCCCGGGCCTGAGTCCGGCCGAGGAACTCGCCACCCGGACCATCACGCAGCTGACGGGTGGGGCAGTGCCGCCGTCCGTGTCACTCCCGATCCTCGCCGTGTGGGAGACGCTGATCGGGTTCGGGCTGCTGAGCGGCCGCTTCCAATCACGCCGCTCTTCCTGTTCCCGGGCGAGACCTTCACCGCGTTCCCTTACGCGCCGACGCTCGAGGGTCAGTACATCATCAAGAACGTCGTGTTGATCGGGGCCGCGATGGTGGTCGGAGCGACCGTCCGTGGCGGCCGGCTCGTACCCGAGCCGCCGGCGTCGCACGTCGCCGATCTGGGCGCGCCTTCGGCTGGCGGCTGACCGCAACAGCAGGTTCCTCGCGCGACACGAAGGTCGCGCCCGAATGAACGGCTCCGACCATCGTAGCTACGCGGGCGCGCGTAGCTACGCGCGCGTAGCACGTAGCAATAGCACCGATTCCTTAGAACGAGGCTTCAGTGCTACGAGACGTTGGACGGCCAAAGAACTCCGCACCCGGATCGTTGATGGACCTCCGTTTCGCCACCGATCGCCCGATGAGTCGACCCTCCAGGACATGGTGCTCGGCTACGAGCAGGTCACTCGGGATCCGGTTCATCGGTCGAACAAGCGGAACCTCGTCGCGGCCTGCTACCGCGTACACGGTCCGGCATTCCTCGATCGGGTCCGGACGCTTTTCATCGAGACCGGCACCGCGACGAACCTGCTCGGCATGCTCAGGACGACGGCGCCCGAGCTCTTCGACGCTCGAACTGCCGACCCAGTCCCAGACGAGTCCCCTCCCCCGCCGCGTCCCGCGGTCCCGGCTCACCCGACCGACACCACCGTCAAGATCCCGCCCTTCGATCCAACCTCGACGCGCCGCTACGACCTCCATCCCTGGAGCCCAGACGAGGGCACTCTCTTCGACGCATCCGAGTTGGGCAGTCCTCCGGACCGTTCGCCGACGGCCAGGACGCTCGGTCGATGATCCAGGGGTGGTGGCCGGTTCGGCGATCGGCAGCGAGCTCAGCGGCCCGGCCGCGCCACCGATCGCCTCGGCCGACGGGCCTAACCGCTACCGAACCGGATGGTGATCCGCCGGTTGTCGAACACGACGGCAACGCGGGACCCCCTCGTATCCAACGCGCCGCCGAGGTCGGCGACGATGGAGGCCAAGACACGGAGGTATTCGGCCCGCTCAGGCCCTGGGTAGGTCGCCCGGAACTCGTCGGTCAGGATCCCAGCGAGCACGGCCGCGTCGTGGTGAGCCGCCCGGATCGCCTCGTCCCGTGGGTACTGCGACGCTCGGCCTTGCATCGAACAGATGTTCTCACTCCGAACCCGCTGACGCAAGGCCGTGCCTCGGGAGGGCTCAGTTCGCCGGTGGGCGCGACAGGGCGCCCACGTGGCACGCTCTTCGGGAAGTTGGCCACCTGTGCCACGTCGCGAGCCAGACGCGACAGGGCCCCGGTATCCCACCCGGGGCCCTGTGAGCGGCGACCGGATCGACTAACCGGCGTCGCCCTCGCTGGGAGCGACCACGACCTCGTCGGCTCGGCCAACCTTCTTCCGTTTTCGAGCGGGATCCGTGGGAGCGGGCTCCGGCTCGGTCGCCGCCGCTGTCTCAAGGGCGGCGGTTGGAG
>VBFG01000038.1 GCA_005882635.1 Chloroflexota bacterium
ACCACGATCAGCCCGAGCGCCGTCAGGACCTGGAGGTTCACGATGCGCAATCGCGGGACGGCGTCGTCGGTGTTCGGCGTCGTCGGGTCCAGCCGGTTGAAGCGGAGTGGGGCGAGGTCCTCGACGTCGACGTCCGGGTCGTCCTCGAAATGGCCCTTCACGTACCAGCCGTAGAGCCCGAGCAGGCCAACCGCGACGATCCACTTCGGCCATGCCGGTTCCGGCGGCAGGAACGCCGCAGTGATTGCGACGGCGTACGCCAGCGCGAAGAAGCGCATGTCGTGGGCGAGGACCCCGGTGTCGACGAGCATGTCGTCGCGTCGGTCTCGGCGGCCCATCACGGCAAGCACCGCGACGCCGGTCACGAACATCGCGAGCGTCGCCAGCATGAACGGCGCACCGAGGATCGCGCCGACCCCGATGCCGTGGGACGCCGCGGACCCGGAGCCAGACAGGATCGCGATGATCGGGATCATCGTCTCCGGCAGCGCCGTCCCGACGGCCGCCAGGACGGATCCGACGGCGCCCTCGGCCAGCTGCAGCTTCCGCCCGAACCACTCGATGCCGTTCGTGAACAGCTCTGCTCCGGCGAGGATGACGACGAAGGCGAGCACGAGGATCAGGACGTCCACGTCAGCCCTCGAGACGCGTCGCGACGACAACGCTCAGCGCGATGACGAGGAGGATCAGGGCGGCGACGGTGACCATCCGGCGCTCGCCACGCCGGGCGTAGCCGATCAGCGCAGCCAGCACGCGTGAGGCGGGCGTGGCGACGACGACGATGAGCCCGAGCCACAGGAAGCCGGTCGGTCGGAGGGCGAGGAGGTCGCCCGGGATCGCCGCGGGGTCGAAGCGGGGACCGCCGGCCAGCGGCCCGATCCCGCTCGCGAGCATCAGGGCGAAGCCGACGGCGAGCAACGCGATCGCGGCGTACGAGCCACTGGTGAGCACCCGCGCGATCGACTGCTCGAGGCGGGTTCCGGAGGGATCCGCTCCGGCGTCGACGACGGCACGCGTCATGCGAAGGCTCGCTGGAGCATCTGCCAGGCAGTGTAGAGCAGGATCGCGACGAAGAGCCCGCGGAGCACCCCCAGACGGATCCGATGGGCCGTCCGCGACCCGACGCTTGCCCCGATGAAGACGCCGATCGCCGTCGGTGCGGCGACGAACGGATCGATGCCGCCGCGGATCAGGTAGATGATCGCGCTCGCGGAAGCCGTGATCCCGATCATCAGGTTGCTCGTGGCGGTGGCCACGCGCAGCGGGACGCCCATGATCGCGTGCATCGTCGGCACCTTGACGAGGCCGCCGCCAATGCCCAGGAGCGCCGACGCCAGGCCGGCGACGACACTGCCGACGAGCCCCCACCCCAGACGGTGGATGCGATACCCCGGGCCGGACAGCGTCTCCTGGAACGACGACGCAGCCGGCTCGACTGCGGCCGGCTCGCCCCCGCCAGCAGGCGCGTCCTCGGGAGCTGGCGGCGCCGGCTCGCGACGACGAGCCATCGTCGCCGCGGTGTAGACGAGCAGGCCGGTGAAGATCAGCTCGAGCAGGTGCTCGGGGAGCAGAAAGGCGATGAGCCCGCCGACCAGGGCCCCGATCGCCGTGAACAGCTCCAGCGTCATGCCGAGCCGGAGGTTCGCGACGCGTCGCTCGAGATAGACGCCGGCCGCGGCGCCACTCGTCATGATCACGCAGACCAGGCTGACGCCGACGGCCTTGATGAGCGGGAGCCCGAACCCGAGCGTCAGGAGCGGAACGATCAGGATCCCGCCGCCCAGGCCCAGGAGCGACCCGAACACGCCTGCGGCAATGCCGCCGCCCAGCAGGAGCAGCCCGTCAGGCACGGCGGGCTGCCGGCGAAATTAGGGGCGAAGGTGCTGCGGGGCGTACGGCAGCAGAGCGACGATCCGGGCCCGCTTCAACGCGACCGCGAGCTCTCGCTGGTGCTCGGCGCAGGTGCCGGTCTTCCGGCGCGGCTCGATCTTCGCCCGCTCCGAAAGGTAGCGGCGGAGGCGGTTGACCTCCTTGTAGTCGATCGAGACCGTCTTGTCCGCGCAGAAGGCACAGACCTTCCGCCGGCGTCGGTCACGGTAGTAGTCGTCCCGTTTCTTGGATCTGGTCGGGGGCATGGGGTTCTCCTGGCGGCGCGACCCGCAGGTCGCGCGATGAAATCAGTTCAGTGGCGGCGGACGGTCAGAACGGCAGGTCGTCGAGCTCGGTGTCGTCGAAGCCGCCGCGCGGCGCATTCCCCCCGTTCCCGGCCGGCTGGCGGGCCGGCGCCGCGGCGGCGGCGAACTCGCCCTCGCCCTCCTCGCGGGTCCGCTTCTCGAGGTTCACCAGGCTGTCCGCGGTGATCTCGAGCGAGGTCCGCTTCTGGCCGTCGCGACTCTCGTATTCGCGGGTCTTGAAACGACCCTCGACGAACACGCGGATGCCCTTGCGGAGGTTCTCCGCGGCGCGCTCGGCGCGGTCGCCCCAGATGCTGACGCGGAACCAGTCGGTCGCCTCGACCCACTCGCCGGTCTGCTGGTTCTTCGTGCTCTGGTTGACGGCGACGCGGAGCTCGGTGACCGGTCGCCCGCTCGGGGTGTAGCGCATTTCCGGATCGGCGCCCAGGTTGCCGATGATCATGACCTTGCACAGAGCCATCGTGGCGCTCCCTCAGTCGATCGCGGCCGGAGCCGCTTCACTCTCGGATTCGTCGATCCGCTCGGTGCCGTCGTCCTCGTCCTCGTCCTCGGCCGACGGCAGCTCGCGCTCCTCGACGCCTTCTCCGGCGCCGTCACGACGGGCCGGTCGAGCCGGTCGCTCGTCGCGGGTGACGAGATGACGAATGACCTCTTCGGTGATCAGGAGCGTGCGCTCCATCTCGCCGATCGCGTCCGATGGCGCCTCGAAGAGGACGATGTGGTAGGACCCCTCGCGGTACCGGTCGATCTGGTAGGCGAGACGGCGGCGGCCCCACGGGGCGACCTTCACGATCTGGCCGCCGCCGGCCACGATCCCGCGGGTCGTGCGGTCGATGACCGCCTGGGCCTTGTCGTCCGCGACGTCGGGTCGCAGGACGAGCATCAGTTCATATCGGCGCATGCGCCAGGGCACTCCTTCCAATGGGAATCGTCCCGCTGACGGCAGCGCCGGCGCGGAACCGAAAGGAAACGAGGCGAGTGTAGCATGGGCGCCTCGCCCGGCCCTCACCCGCCGCTCACCCGAGGCGGCCCGCGACGGCTCGTCCGTCGGCTCCCGGCAGACGGTCGATGTATCCTCTCGGCCATCGACGAGCGGCGGATCCGCTCACCCAAGCGACGTCTCAGACGCCCCGCGGAGGCACCTTGCCCGCCAGCACCATCCTGCTCATCGATGCCGATCCGGCGTTCGCCGAGACGATCTCGAAGGCGCTGACGAGCGTCGGCTACAGCGTCACGGTCTCGCCCGACCCCGCCGAAGCGCTCCCGAAGGTCAGCGATCACCGGCTCGTGATCGTCGACGTCATCGCCGGCGAGCGAACCGGCGTCGACGTCTGTCGCGAGATCCGGGAGACGCCGTCGATGGCCTCGATCCCGGTCCTGTGCGTCGGCCAGACCGACGATGTCGAGGACCGGATCCGCTTCCTCGAGGCCGGCGCCGACGACGTCATGGCCAGGCCGTTCGATGCCCGCGAGCTCGAGGCCCGGGTCCAGGCCCTGATGCTCCGGTTCCAGCGGTCAAAGGATATCGGCGCGGTCATCTCGCCGGACGGCGTGATGGTCGCCCAAGTCCGGCGGACGATCGCCGTCCACAGCCCGAAGGGCGGCGTCGGGACCTCGACCGTCGCGACGAACATTGCCATGGCCGCGGCCCAGCGCAAGCCGGATCGCGTCGTGGTCGTCGACCTCGACCTCCAGTTCGGCCAGGTCGCGACGTACCTCAACGTCGAGCCCCGCCAGACCCTCGCCGACGTCGTCCGGGACGAGGCCGCGATGCGCGAGCCGGAGCTCCTCCGGACCTACGCGACCAAGCACGACAGCGGCCTCCACGTCCTCGGCGCGCCGCATGGCCCGGAGCAGGCCGAGCTGATCACCCCCGACCACGTCGACAAGATCCTGTCGACCCTGCTCGAGACCTACGACCAGATCGTCATCGACACCGGATCGTGGCTCGACGAGCGGACGCTGCGGGCGTTCGAGAACGCCGAGAACGTCGTCTTCGTCGTCAACCCCGAAGTGGCGACGCTGAAGGCGGTCAACCTGCTCGTCGAGTACCTGAACGAGGCGGGGACGGTCGCGGCGAAGTCGATGTTCGTGCTCAACAACCTGTTCAGCCGCGAGATCGTCAAGCCGCGCGACGTCGAGCAGGCGCTCGGGAGCAAGGTCGACGCCGAGCTGCCGTACGACCCGTTCCTCTACCTCAAGGCGGTGAACGAGGGCAACCCGGTCGTGCTCGGCGCCCCGCGGTCGGAGGTCGCCGAGAGGATGACCCGCCTGTCGGATCTCGTCTTCGGGGTCAACGGCAACGTGCCGCCGACCGCCCAGTCGAACGCTGATCGGGGGCCGTCGTCGCGGCGCCGGGACCGCCGATTGTCTCGCCCCACGAGCGTATCCGACAGGATCTGGGTCGGTTGAGGGCCGATTTGCCCGTTTGGTTCGTGGGGCGACACGGATCGGCAGGATCTGGGGTCACTGAGGCCGAAACGGCAACGATCGTGCTCGATACGCTCGCCCCACGAGAAATCCGCACTCGCGGCTCGGCCGTTGCCGGCGCGGCTCAGCGCGGCGGCCGCAGCTCCAGCGCTTGGGTGTTGTCGAACCCGGCGCGACGATAGAAGGGCACGCTTCTCTCGGTCGGCCACACGATGATCGAGCCCGCTCCGCGATCTCGCGCCCAGCCGATCACCGCGTCGAGGAGTGACCGGCCAATCCCGAGGTTCCGGAACGCCGGCTCCACGTACGCGCTCGTCACGTAGCCCTTCCATCGATGGGTCGGGACGGGCCGGGGGGCTCGGTCGATGAGGTGGACGGAGATCGTGCCGACCAATCGGTCGCCGGCGGAGGCAACGAAGATGCCCCACAGGCCGCTATCGAGCGCCGGACCGAGGAAGGACAGGACTTCAGGCTCAAACTCCGCCAGCGTCGCGACGTCGTCGCGGCCCTCGGCGGCAAACTCCCACCGAAGTCGGGCAAGCTCCCGGCCGTCCGCAGCGCGAGCGAGACGGATGTCCGGCGTGGCCACGTCCGGGGCCATTGTCGGATCAGGCTTCGCCAGCAGTCGCCGCCGTGCTCGCTCGTATCGGTCGATGCGGGCTCGCGTCTCCGGCGTCGTCGGCAGGGCACGGCTGTTGGCGAGGTTGTCGGCGAGATCGGACAGCTTGACCTCGCGCGCGACAGGATGGCTCGCGACGCGATCGATGTAGGCCTCGTAGTCCTCGCCCGCCCGTCGGGTGAGGCGATCCACGGCATCGATGACCAGCGGGTCGAATCCCATGTCCGCGAGCTCGCTCAGCGTCAGGTCGGAGTCCTCGACGACGTCGTGGAGGAGCGCGGCAATCTGCGCACCAGGCGAGGTGACGCCCAGCATGACCCGCAGGGGATGGAGGACGAAAGGCTCGGGTGTCGGGGCCGGGTACAGCTGCCCGCGATGTGCCGTGAGGGCCACGGCGAGAGCATCCTCCAGGGTCGCACCCACCCGGCGATCCTAGCGGGCGTGCGTTGACTCGTGCCGGAGCAGGGGTTCGAACCCTGACGCCCTTGCGGGCAGCGGAGTTTAAGTCCGCCGCGTCTGCCTGTTCCGCCACTCCGGCTCGGCCGCCATCGTAGCGGTCGACCGGCTGCCGGCGGTCGGGCCGGACCTCGACCGGCGGTTGGTGCGGGCGCGGCCCTCCCGGGCCCCAAATCTGTCGACCCTGCGCCGCGCGACCCTACTCCTCCTGGCTCAGGATCACGACCGAATACGGCCCCAGACCGACCGCGATCCGCTGGGCCAGGCCGTCGTGCGGCTGCGGCTCGCTGTCGGCGTCGAGCGAGTCGACCGTCTCGAACTCCGGGTCGTACCCATCCCAGTCCGAGTTGAACCGCACCCGCCAGCGACCGCGACGCGGGACGCCGACGTGGTAATCCGGATAGGCCTTCGCCGAGAAGTTGGCCAGGACGATGACGTCGTCCCGCGGACCACCCTCCAGCCAGCGGTGCCAGCCGAGCACGCCGCCGCCCGCGTTGACGTGATGGACCGTGACGTGCGGGCCGCGGAGGCCGCGGGACACGTCGAGGGTGTTCCGGCGGAGCGAGATCAGGTCACGGTGGAGCCGGAGCAGCCCGGCGTGCCGATGACGGAGCGTCCAGTCGAGGCCGTCCTCGTCGTTGAACCAGGAGCCCTCGACGAGCTCCTGGCCCTGGAACAGCATCGGGATCCCGGGGCTCGTCAGGACGATCGCGCTGCCGAGGGTCGCCCGCTTCTTCGATGCCCAGCTGTCGGCATAGCCGGGCCAGATCTCCTCCGGGACCCGGGCCGACCCGTTCGCATCCTCGTCGTGCGACTCCGTGTAGATCACCCGCTTGAAGGCATCGGCCGGGTTCGCGACGATCGATGCGGCGACCGACACGATGTCGCGAGCCGCATCGTCCGTCGCGGTCAGCGCCGCGCGGACCACATGAACGAAGGCGCCATCCCATTGCGTCCCGAATCCCGCCCCGCCTTCGGTCACCGGTCGGACGACCGCGAGGTCCGAGCGAAGATCCTCGGCGACCGTCAGCCGCCCCGGGAAACGCCGGGCGACCTCATCGTTGACCTGGGCCATCAGCCGCCAACCGTCATCGATCCGATCGGCGGCGGTGTGGCCGCCACCTCCGACGCTCGAGATGTAGGCCGTCGCGTCCCAGCGGAGGCCGTCGATCCGGAACTCCTCGAGCCACTGGATGGCGCTGTCGCGGAGGAACGCGCGGACCTCCGCCCGGCCGTAGTCGGGACGCGTTTCGCCCCACGGCGTCGTCGCCCGCTGATCCTCGTAGAAGTAGATCCCGCCCTTGCCGTTCTCGGACCAGCCGTCGAACTGCCAGATGTCCAGGTCGGACGGTCCGAGGTGGTTGTAGACGACGTCGAGGATCACCGCGATCCCCGCGGCGTGGGCATCGCGGACGAGCGCCTTCAGGTCGTCCGGCGAGCCGTACGTGCTCTCGACCGCGAACGGATAGGCGGTGTTGTAGCCCCACGACCGGTCGCCGGCGAACTCGAACGGCGGCATCAGCTGGATCGCCCCGACCCCGAGGTCGCGGAGGTACGGCAACCGCCGCCGGACCCCGTCGAGGGTCCCCGGCCGCCCGTGCATGCCCTCGGTGAACGTCCCGACATGGAGCTCGTAGATGACGAGGTCGTTCCACGGCGGCTGGTGGAATTCGGTGTCGCCCCAGTCGAACGCGTCGGCGTCGTAGATCAGGCCGTTCCCGACCGAGTTGGTCAGCCGGCGCGCCCGAGGGTCGATCCGGTTCCGCTCGCCGGCCGGCGTCCGCAGGACGAACCGGTACTCGTCGCCGTCGCCGGCCGACGCGACGTCGGTCGACCAGGTCTCGGCCTGACCGTCGTCATCGCGGACAAGCGGATGGCGAGTCGGATCCCAGTCATTGAACGAGCCGACGACCGCAGCTGCGGTCGCGTGCGGCGCCCAGACGCGGAACGTCGTGCCGCCGGCGTATGGGAGCGCGCCCATGCCGGCGCGGGCTGAGGGTTCGAGAGGCACGACTCGACGGTACATGAGCGCAAGGGCGTCGATGCGGGCCGTGGCATCCTGAGCGCGTGTACATCCCGGACCACTTCCGCCCGACCGACGACGAGGTCGGCGAGCTCCTGGCCAACCTCGATGCCGTCGAGCTGGTCACCGCGACCGACGAGGGACTGCTCGCGACGTTCCTGCCGCTGATCCACGAGCCGCCCGGCGCGTCACCCGAAGCCGGCGAGCACGGCCGGCTGCTGGGACACGTCGCTCGCAACAACCGCCAATGGACGGTGCCCCCGCTCGACGAGGCGCTGGTCATCGCGCGCGGGCCGGAGGCCTACATCTCCCCGGCCTGGTACCCGACGAAGCGCGAGCACGGTCGCGTCGTCCCGACCTGGAACTACATCACGGCCCACATCCATGGCCGCCTCGTGGTCCAGGACGATCCGGCCTGGGTGGAGCGCAACGTGCGGGCGCTGGTCGCGCGCCACGAGTCTCGTCGGGCGAAGCCGTGGTCGGTGGACGACGCGCCGCCCGAGTTCATCTCGGGACAGCTCCGGGCGATCGTCGGGATCGAGGTCGTGATCAGCCGGATCGAGGCGAAGCTGAAGCTCAGCCAGAATCGATCGAAGGCCGACGTCGAGGGCGCGATCGACGGGCTCGAGGACATCGGCGATGCCCGCTCGCTGGCGACGGCCGCGGCGATGCGGTCGATCGAGGACGGCCGGGGGCGCTAGCGCGCCCGGTCGAGGCCGCTCCATCCGCGCGATCGCAGCGGCAGGAACCGGACGCGGTCAGGGTGCCCATTCGGCGATGGCGATCCGCTGACCGGCCTCCACCACGGCCGCGCTCCCGGCAGCGAGGTCGATCTCGAGGGTCAGCTTGGCATGACCGTGCTGCCAGCCTAGGTCGAACGATTGCTCACCCCTCGCCTCGACGCACAGCTCGCCGTCGAAGGCGGGGTGCGTGTTCCGGAGCTTGACGAGCTCGACGATCCGGCGAACCACAGGGCGTTTCAGCTCCGCCGCGATCTCGTCCGCCGCGTAGTCGTGGCGGTTGATTGCCCGACCCTCGCCGGTCCGCTCGACAGCCAGTCGATCGTTCGCCCCTGCAAGCAAGCCGACGTAGTAGATCTGGGGCACGCCCCTCGCGAACAGCTGAATCGACCTTGCGGCGATGTAGCGATCGTCGTCCTCGTCGAGCGCTGAGTAGTACGTGCAGTTGAGCTGGTGGATGTCGACGGCATCCGCGTTCGCCTCGGACAGGATCCGGTTGACGTTCCCGCCCCGCTCGCCCACGTGCTGGGCAAGGCTCAGCATCTCGCCGCGCTCGAGGATCCCATCGAGGTCGGGCCGAACCGGAATCCCGTCGTGGCAATCGAGCGTGGTGAACAGCCGATCCGGAGATCGGGCAAGGTGCGTGGCGAGCTTGTCGGACCGACCCGTATGGAAGGCATTCAGGACCAGGCCCGGCAGCACGAAGTCGTAGGTCCAGAAGCCATGGGCGGACAGCCGTTCGTGAGTCGCGTAGCCGTCATGCACCTCTGGCAGGACGGTCAGCCCGAACGGCGCGGCAACCTCGGTGACCCATTCGAGGAAGGCGTAGATCTCGGGCTCCACCATGAAGCACGTCGTTCCCGGCTTCTTGATGACGTAGCCAACCGCGTCCAGCCTGACCATTCGGACGCCGCGGGCGGCGAACGAGCGCAGCCATCCCGTGATGAGCGAGCGTGTCGCCTCGGAGGTGACGTCGAGATCGATCTGCTCCGACCAGTCCGCGGTTCCAAAGGATGTCCAGATCCGTTCCTTCGCCCCGGTGTCCGCGACGGTCACGGTCGAGAACGGCGAGTCCGGCTTTCGGAGGAAGATCCGAGCCACATCCTCGTCAGCGGGATTCCCGTTCGGCCACACCTTGTCGAGCGTGATGAACAGGTCGGCGCTCCGCGATTGGCGACCGCGGCGCAGGAAGTCCTGGAACTGGCTGCTCTGGCGCGAGATGTGATTGATCATCAGATCCAGCAACACCTCGTGACGCTCACTGATCCGCTCGATGTCCTCCCAGCTGCCGAAGCGCGGGTCGATGTCGCCGTAGGTCACCGGCGCGAAGCCGCGATCGCCTGAGGACGGAAACGGCGGCAGGACGTGGACCCCGCGGAACAGACCGGCCAAGGGGCCATCGAGCAGCGCTCCGATCGAGCGGAGATCGCCACCGAGCGAATCCGGGTACGTCACGAGTTGTGGGCGGGGGTCGACTCTGGGCGGCTGCATCCGCGCGTCCGTGATCAGGCGCCGACCACGGCACGAAGTGCCTCGGTCAG
The DNA here is from genome assembly GCA_005882635.1 of Chloroflexota bacterium. GTDB lineage: Bacteria > Chloroflexota > Limnocylindria > Limnocylindrales > CSP1-4 > CF-46. The sequence goes on from VBFG01000038.1 coordinate 10,005, forward strand.
GTTGCGGGCCCGGGCATCCCCGTAGCCGCCCATCTGGTTGCTCAGGTAGGCAAAGCCGACCTGATGGTCGCGATCGGCAAATCCGAGCTGCCCTCCGGCGCCCGCATGGCCGAAACTCGTCGGACCGAGCATCGGTTGGACTGGGGGCGAGGACAACTGGAATCCGGTCCCCCATCGCGCGCCGTCGTCCGGCATCCCCGAAAGCTGCCGGCCCGCTGCCTGCACGCGCAGGGCATCAGCAATGCTCGTGCCCGAGAGGATCGGCGGGCCGTCGACCCCTGAGACGCAGGCCGCGTAGAGGCGGGCAAGGGATTCGGGAGTGCTGATCCCGTTCGCGCCTGGAACCTCGGCCGCCTGGATGTCGGGGTCGTTGAACGAGACCATCCCATCGCTGGCCGGAAACGCGAACGCACCGCCCATCGACACGCTGCGAGCGACGATCGGGTTGTCCGCGGCCAATCGGCTGCTCTCGCGGGCGGCCTCGGAGTCCTCGTCGGGCAATGGAGGCTCCATCCAGGCAACGGTCTTGCGCGCCTCATCTGGTAGACCGATCCAGGTTCGCAGACCGAGGCGATCCCCGATCGCGGACCGAAAGAACCGGCCCGGAGTCATCCCTTCCACCCGACGGATGACCTCGCCCACCAGCCAGCCATAGGTCAGGGCATGGTAAAGATGGCCCGCGTCCGTCGGATGGATCGGGCGCTGTGCCTCGATCGCCCGGATGACGGGGTCCCACGCGAGCACCTCGTCCTTTGTCAGGTCGATGTCCAGGGCCGGTAGCCCAGCGCGATGGCACATGGCGTCGCGGACCGTGATCGCCGACTTCCCGTGCGACGCGAAGGCGGGCCAGTACCGTGCGATCGGCGCGTCGAGATCCAGAAGGCCCTCCTGCACGAGCAGATAGGCGCAGATCGCGAGCACGCCCTTCGAGCACGAGAACATGACGGCGGCGGTGTCGTGCTCCCAGGTCCTACCCGCTCGGGAATCGGCGATGCCTCCCCACACGTCGACGACTCGGCGGCCCTGGACGTACACGGCGCAACCAGCACCGAGGTCGTTGCGCTCGACGAAATTCGCGACGAAGGCGTCCATGACCGCGCCGTAGCCATCCTCCACGAACCCATGGATCCGGCGCTGATCGTCGAGCGCGATTGCGTCAGCGCCCCGCGCCACGCCGGACCCCGTGGTCGGTGGCGTGGTCACCCCTTGACCGAACCCTGGAGTAGCGCCGAGATGACCTGACGTTGGAAGAGGATGAAGACGACCAGGGTCGGAAGCAGGATGAGGATGGTCCCCGCGCAGAGCAGCGGGATGTCCGTCGCGTAATGACCCTGGAAGGCGCCGAGCGCTCCAGCCATCGTCCGCTGAGTCGGATCCTCGACGAGGACCAAGGCGAGGAGGAACTGATTCCACGCCCAGACGGACATCAGGATCGCGAGTGACGCGATCGGTGGGCGCGCGAGCGGGACGTGGATCCGCCAGAACAGATCCCACGTGCTCGCACCGTCGACCCGGGCGGCCTCGGAGATCTCCTTCGGCATGTTGACGAAGTGGGCCCGCATCCAGAACACGGCGAAGGGCATGAACAGCCCGATGAGCGGCAGCACGATCGCCAGTCGCGTGTTGAGGATGCCGATCTGGCGGGCGAGGAAGTAGAGCGGCGTGATGATCCCTTCGAACGGCAGCGTGAGCCCGAAGATGAACAGGAGGAGGAGCACGCGACTACCGGGGATGCGCAACAGGCCGATCGCGAACCCGGCCATCGTCGAGATCACCAGCGACACCGGAACCACGGCAAGGACGATGAGCACGCTCGAGAACAGGAGCGCGCTCATGTTTGCGACCTTGAACGCCTCGAGGAAGTTGCCCCATTGGGGATCGGCCGGCCAGGACAGGCCCACAGGAGCGCTGCCCGATGGGTAGAGCGCAGTCGTGAAGATGCTGACAAAGGGCAGGATCGTGACGGCCATGAGCGCGACGAGGAGCGCCCAGCCCGCGTAGGCCTCGCGGCGCGCCACCCTCACTGCGCGTCCTCCCTTGCCAGGCGCTGGATCGGGAGGATCACGAGCAGGACAAGGATGACGAGGACGACGGCCAACGCGGACGCGAGACCGACCTGCCGCTCCAGGAACGCGAGGATGTAGATCTGGATGCCCGGGACCGCCGTTGCGCCGCCGGGTCCGCCACCGGTCGACACATAGACGATGTCGAAGGCCGCGAGCGCGGCGATGACGGTGACGGTGATGCACACGCCGATCTCGTATCTGAGGCTCGAGATCGTGATGGCCCGGAACTCCTGGAACCAGCCGGCTCCGTCAAGCCGCGCGGACTCGTAAAGTGCGGCATCGATCTTGGTCATGCCGGTGAGCAGCAGGACGGTACAGAAACCGAGCAAGACCCAGATCCCGATGATTCCAACGGCGGGCAGGGCGGTGTCGAAATCACCCAGCCAGGCACGGGTGATCTCGCCGAGTCCGATCGCCGTCAGGCCCTGGTTGATGAGCCCGGGCAGGGACAAGAGCCGGCCCCAGATGATCCCCGCGGCAACCAGGGGGATCACCTGCGGCAGGAACAGGACGGTCCTCGACAGGGCGCCGATGCGCCCCCTCGCTACCCGATGGATGACGCTCGCGGTCACCAGCCCGAGCGTCACCGGGATGAGGCTGAAGAAGAGCACGAGCCGAAACGCGTTGAACAACGTCTCGAGGAGCTTTGGCTCGGTGAGAACGGCCACGTAGTTCGACAGGCCCACCCAGGTTGCCGGGCCAACGCCGTCCCATCGGTACAGCGAGTACTGCACGGTCAAGACGAGCGGTTGAAGGACGAACAGCCCGTACATGACGAGGGCTGGGGTCACGAAGAGCCATCCGACCAGCGTGCTTCGGCGGATCCCCTGAGTCCAGACGATCCGCCGAGCGGTCCGCCGACGCGAGTCCCGGGTGGGCGATCGAGCGATCGCCGGACTCGGGCCAGCCTCGCCGGCGGCGTTTGTCACCGATTGAGCTCCTTCTCGTACTCAGCCTGGACGGCCTTGAGCAGTCCTGCAGCGTCCTGCTTGCCTCCGACCATCTTCTGGAGCTCGGGGGTCCAGCCCTGGGCGAAGATCGAGCCGGTCGCGTTGGCGATGAAGTCCATCGCGCCGTTGTCCTTGGCAACGTTGCCGCCCGCGGCCAGGGTCTCATTGGTCACTGAGCCGGCAGCCGCGGGTGGGACCGCCAGATCGGTGGGACCGCCGGGGTTGGAGCCGCCGACGGTGACGTCGATCTGGCGGGCCTTGTCGTTGGTCGCCACCCAGTTGAAGAAGAACGCGGCGCAATCGGCGTTCTTGGCCTTGGTCGCGATGCCGTACGTGAGTGGCGCCGACATCGCAGCGAGCTTGCCGCCCGCCTCCCCGGGTGGGAAGACGAAGAAGCCGACGTTGCCCGCCAGATCCTTGTCATAGACCGCGTTCTGCCAGTCGCCATTGAACATGAACACGCCCTCGCCCTTCCCGAAACGGGCATTGGCATCCGTGTACTCGATCGCGTTCGCGTCCTTCGGGAAGTCGCCAGCCTCGACCCACTGCTGAAGGTGCTGTGCGGCCGTCAGGTTCGTCGGAGTATCGATCGTGGCTCCGGCCTTCTGGAAGATCCAATCGTTGATCGGATCCGTCGGACCATAGGCGGCCATCAGGTTCTGGAGCGGGAAGGCGAGCCCCCCGCCGCTGGCCGTCGCGTTCCACTGCATGATCGGCAGGAGATTGGCCGCCTTCGCCTTCGCGAGGAGGCCCTCGAACTCCGTGACGGTGGCCGGGGGCTGGGTCATCCCGAGCTGCTGGGCGAGCTTCTTGTTGTAGAACACGCCCGTCAGGCTGTAGTTGAGGCCCATCGCGTAGAGCGAACCGGACCCACGCGTGCCATCAGTGGCGACTCGGTTCTGGGCGAGCTGCGCCGGGGGGAACTTGTCCCAGCCGAAGGCAGCGGCGTAGTCATCGAGGTTCTTGAGCAGCCCGTCCTTGACGAGCGAGACCATCGACGGCAATCGGATCAAGTCCGGCGGGTTGGCGCCCGACAGGAGTCGAGGCGTCGAGGACATCAGGTTGGTGAACTGGTCCTGCTTGATGTCCCATGTCACGTTCGGAAACTGCTTGGTGAACTCTTCCGACAGCTTGAAGGGCAGATCGAATCCGGTCTCGAAGTAGGCGTTCATGGTGACCGGATCGGTCCCACAGCTGGGGGTGGTTGCCGCCGCGCTTCCGGACGGCGCTGCCGCAGTGGCGGACGCCGCTGCGACGCTGGCGCCCGAGGTCGGAGACGCCGGAACGGCTCCCGGCGCCGCGCAGGCCCCGGCGAGAATCGCCACGACCGCTGCTGTGCCGAGCCGGGCTCTCCACGATGCCGCCGCCGTGCGGACGAAGTCGGTGCTGGCCATGAACCCTCCTCCTGATGTCACGTCCCGAACCAGTGCCGTCGCAGTCCGACGCTCTCATCCACGGCCCTCCTTCGGAGGCGCCGTGGTCGCTCGGACCACCAGCTCGGGTGCCAACCTGGAGATGGGGGGCTCGTCGGATCGAGCCTCGATCTCGGAGAGGAGGATCTCGGCGCCTCGACGACCGGACTCGAAGAGCTGCTGACGCACCGTGGTGAGCCCGACGTAGTCGGCGGCCTCGATGTCGTCGTAGCCGACGACGGACAGGTCGTCCGGCACATGCAGACCGATCTCCCGCGCCGCTGCGATCACGCCGAGAGCCTGCGTGTCGCTTGCGGTGAAGATGGCCGTGGGTCGCCGGCTCGCCGTCAGCATCCGGTGCGCCAGGTCACGCGCCTCGTAACGCCCGTGCGCCCCGTGCCCGACCCATTCGGATGGGATGGCGACGCCTGCCCTCGCCAGTTCGCTGTTCAGGCCCTGCTCGCGGTCGCGACTCGAGGTGAACCCGAATGGATCCTCGACGGCGTCGCCGACGAACCCGATCGCTCGATGTCCGAGCGAGAGAAGGTGGCGAGCGGCCAGCTCCCCGCCCATGACGTCGTCGCCGGTCACGCGCGGCATGAGCGCCACGAACGGCGTATGGACGTCGATGAACACAACTGGTATCTGCGCCCTGCTGAGCGCTGGCACGGCCTCCGCGGGGGGCGGCAGTGACATGACCAACAAGCCGTCGGTCCGTTGGGATTGAGCGAGGGTGCCGAGGTAGTGGTCGCGCTTCTGGACCGACTCGACGTTGTAAATGACGAGGTCGAACTCGCTGTCGGCCAGGACGGCGTCGACGCCTCGGAGCCGCTCGGCTGCCTGAGGGCGGGTCAGGAACGACACAACCACGCCGACGGTGAGCGTCCGGCCGAGGCTGAGACGCCGGGCGGCGGGGCTCGGCGTGAAGCCAAGCTCCTGCATGACCGCGAGGATCCGGTCGCGCGTCTCGGGCCGGACGACGTCCATGCCGTTCATTGCGCGAGAGGCAGTCGCCACGCTGACGCCGGCGTGTCGGGCGACGTCCCGGATGGTCACGCTCTTTCTTGCCACGGCGCGCCTCGGCGATGAAACCGGTTACATGAGACCGGTTACATCAGCCTAGCAGCCGCGTCAAGGAGCTTCGTAGCGTTCCATGCCGATCGCCCAGCCAAACGATGACCCGCGGGCCTCGTCTAAGGCGGTTGGTGCATGGGACGTGCACACGCGACAGGGAGACGGCCGAAGGAGGGCTGAACGAGCCCGCTCCCGCAGGTTTGGTGCGTCCCGCGTTCAGCGTCGACGGATTTCAGGCCCTGGAGCGAACCCGATCCATCAAACGAGTTCCATGTGCACGCCGGGTGCACCACGGGCGCTGCTGCACGAACGAGACGCTCGCTCGCAGTCACCTCGGCCCGCCGTCGCCGCCGGCCTAGCTGTCACGCGCGCGGCCGGCGCTCGGGGAGCGGCGGTTGAGTCGGCTCTCCGCTGGCGAGCCGCCCAGAGAGGCCCTACCCGCTCTTGAAGACCGTCGCCTCGACGATTGATTTGAGCAGGCTCCGAC
>VBFG01000039.1 GCA_005882635.1 Chloroflexota bacterium
GAGATGCCGGTGATCACCCCGACCGGGCTGAAGGGGTCGGGCGGCGCCGGAGCGACCGCGACCGTTGCCAGCGCCCCTGGCGCCGTCACTGCCGACGCCGGTACCACGGCTGGACCCTTTAAGAACATCGCGCCCGGAGACGCCGCCGCCTGGCGGGACGTCGTCGCCGACGGTCAGCGCGTCCTCCAACTCGCCGGTCTCGACTCGGGAGACGGGATCGCCGGCGATCACCAGGTCGGCTCGAACGACTTCGTCGTGGCCCCGTCGAAGTCGGCGACGAAGGCTGCCCTGCTCGCCAACGACCCGCATCTCGGGATCGGCATGCCGTCGGTCTGGTACATCAACGGCCTGCGCTGCCGGTCGGTGACCGCCGCCTGTCCGTACGACGTCGTCGGGGTGACGTTCCCAGGCGTGCCCGGGGTCGTCCTCGGCCACAACGCGACGATCGCGTGGGGCGCGACGAACGTCGACCCCGACGTCCAGGACCTGTTCGAGATCCAGCCCGATCCCGCGGACCCCAACGCCTACCTGGTCGCCGGCGCATCGGTCCCGTTCGACGTCCGCCACGAGGAGATCAAGGTGGCCGGTGGCGACCCGATCGGGATCGACGTCCGCGTCACCAGATCCGGCCCGATCCTGAACGACGTCGACCACCGGCTGAAGGACGCGCCGCTCCTCGCCCTTCGGTGGACCGCGACCGACGGGGTCGACGGCACCTACGAGGCGATCTTCCACCTGGCGACCGCTTCGACGTTCGAGCAGTTCCGGGCGGCCTTCAAGACGTACGGCGCCCCCGCCCAGAACTTCGTCTACGCCGACGTCAAGGGCCACATCGGCTACGTCCTGCCGGGCAAGATCCCGATCCGCGCCGATCCAACCGACCGCGGCGACCGGATCCGATCCGGCAGCGACGGGCGGCACGACTGGACGGGGACGATCCCGTTCGACGACCTGCCGTGGCAGCTGGATCCGCCGAGCGGGATCATCGTCACGGCCAACAACGCGGCGGTCGACGGGCGCTACCCCTACTTCATCGCCCACGAGTGGGATCCGGGCTACCGCGCCAAGCGCATCACCGATCTGCTGGAGGCGGCGGTGAAGACGGGCGGAGTGACGACGACCGCGCTTCGGGACATCCAGTCCGACACGACCGTCCTGCGGGCCGCCAGGATCGCGCCCTTCGTCGGCAGTGCGCATCCGGCGACCGATGACGGTGCCCGGCTCGCCGGTCTGATCCAGGACTGGCACGAATTGTCCTGCCCGACGGCCTCGGTCGGCTGCGCGGCCTACCAGGCGTTCGAATACCGCCTGGTCCGGGGGCTGTTCGACGACGATCTCGGCGATCTCGCCCGCGAGTACGTCGGCGGAGGCGCCCCATGGCAGGCGACGATCCGGCTGCTGGACCAGCCGGACTCGCCGTGGTGGGACGACGTGACGACGGCGGACCGCGTCGAGACGCGGGACGACGTCATTGCGGCCGCCCTCGATGAGGCAGCGCGCGAGCTCCGCGCGGCCTACGGCGACGATCCGTCGAAATGGACCTGGGGTGCCCTGCATCAGGCGCGCTTCGCGGAGGCCACGCTCGGCTCGTCCGGGATCGGTCCGCTGGATTGGTACTTCGACAAGGGCCCGTACCCGTCGTCCGGAGCCGCCGGGGCCGTGAACAACACCTATTACCGGCCATCCAGGGCATACCCCGATCCGGACGACCCGACCTACAAGCCCGTCGGCATCGACGGCGTGTTCTCGGTGACGAACCTTCCGTCCTACCGGCTGTCGATCGACATGGGCGACCTCGACGACGCCCGGATCATCCAGACGACCGGCCAGAGCGGCAACCCGTTCGACCGCCACTACGGCGACATGATCGGAGCGTGGCTGGCGGGTGACACGGTGCCGCTGCCGTTCAGCGTCAGCGCGGTCCTGGACCACGCAACCGAGACGCTCGAGCTCGTCCCGAGGTCGCCCTCGTAGGGGTCGCCCGAGCATCGTCTGATCGGATGTGTGCCAGGCACACGCGAAAATCAGGGTCGGGTACGGCACCTTCGCGGCGTGTCCGTCAGCCACAACTGAGACGGTCGGCTCCCGATGCCGTGCGGGAATGCCGACATGGACCCCGGAACGACCTGATTCGTGTGGGCCAGGCCCACACCTGCGACGACCAGCGGCGGGCTCCGCCACTCGCGCCTGACCGGCGGGCTACTCCTCGCTGATCGGCAGCGGGCCGTCCGGGACCTCGATCAGAACCCGGCCGTCCTCCACCACGACCGGGTAGATCTCGAGCGGGAGCTCGGCCGGTGGGTCGATGGGCTCGCCGTTGGTCAGGTCGAACCGCGACAGGTGGAGGGCGCAGGTGAGGGTGCCGGCCGTGAGGAATCCCTTGTCGAGCTCGAAGTACTCGTGGCTGCAGACGCCCTGCGTCGCGGTGAACTCGCCGCCCTGGTTGATCACGAGCACCTGGTCGGTCCCGTCGACGATCACCATCTTCATCTCGCCGTCGGCGAGCTCGTCGACGCCGAGCAGGTCGATCCGTCTCATCCGGGCCGGGCTCCCCGGCGCAGCCTCCTCGTCAGGCGGCCGGCTGCGCCGCGGCGGCGCCCTCGTCCCACTTCGCGGCGAGGAGCTCGCGCAGCCGGTCCTGGGCAGATGCCAGGGGGACGCGGGCGACGACCGGCTCGAGGAAGCCGAGAACGATCATCTTCCGCGCCTCCTCCGGGAGGATCCCGCGCGTCTCGAGGTAGAAGAGCTGCGACTCGTCGATCGGGCCGACGGACGACGAGTGGGCGGCCCGGCGGCAGTCCGGCTGGTCGATCTCGAGCGACGGGATGGCGACGGCCCGCGCCTTCTTCGAGAGATTCATCCCGAACTCGCCGAGGAAGCTGTCAGTGCCGACCGCGGTCGGCTCGATGACGATCAGGCCCTTCATGTAGGACCGCGTGGCATCCATCAGCGCGGCCTTCGACAGCAGGATCCCCGTCGTGTCGCGGCCGCTGTGGCGCGTGTATGACGTCAGGTCGAACAGCTGGTCCTCCGCCCCGAACACGATCTCGACCTGCTCGACCGAGCTACGGTCGCCGACGAGGCGGTTGTCGACTCGGCTCCGGACGAGCCGGGCGCCGAGCTGGGCCAGCGCCCAATGGAGCGACGCGCCCTCGCCGATCTCGGCCTGGCGGTGTTGGAAGGCGACCGTGCCCTCGGGCAGGTCCTGGATGCTCGCAACTCGCAGGTCGGCCCCCCGCGCCAGGTGCACCTCGAGGCTCCCGGTGAAGAGCGCCTGCGGCTCGCCACGGCCGGCGGCTCCGGGCGAGGCCTCGAGCTCCTCGACGAGCGATGCCGCCGCGCCCTCGCCGAGATCGAGGATCGTCCGTGTGAGGAGCGCGCGTCCACCCTGCCCGACCGCCCACCGGATGACGATCGGTTCGGCCAGCCGGACGCCGGCCGGCACACGGACGACGACGCCCCGGTTCCAGCCGGCGCGTGTCATCTGAGCCAGCTTGTCGTTGAGCGGGAGCGAGCGATCGTCGGCGAGGAGACGCCTGGCGAGCCTGGCGTCGCGTCCGATGAGCCCGTCGACGCTGTCGAGGACGACGCCGGCGGATCGAGCCTCGGCGCTCAGGGCCAGGGCGTCGATCGTCGACTCGGTGAACGAGGCGAATGCGGCGACGCCCGCAGGCGCGGGCGCCTCCCGGGACTGCGGCGTGGCGGCCGGCTCGTCCCACGGCCGGACGTCCGCGAGGTCGGCCGTCCGGAGGTCGACGTACGTCGTGTAGAGCTGGTTCGTCTCGATCGGGAGGGCCGCGTAACGCGCGAAGGCGGCCCGGCGATCCGCTGTCAGCCAGTCGGGTTCGGCGGCAGCCCGGGACTCGACCTGGGCCTCGTCGAGAAAGAACGTGAGATCGGTCGGGGCGCGCCGCGGCGCGCGTGGGGCGCGCGCGAGGGTCACCCGAGCGACCCCTCCATCTCGAGCTTCACGAGCCGGTTGAACTCGATCGCGTACTCCATCGGGAGCTCCTTGGTGAACACCTCGAGGAACCCCTGGACGATCAGGTTCTGGGCCTCGTTCTCCGTCAGGCCGCGGCTCATCAGGTAGAAGACCTGGTCGGCGCTGATCTTCCCGACCGTGGCCTCGTGGGTCATCGTCGTGTCGTCTTCCTGGATGTCGATGTACGGGTATGTGTCGCTGCGGCTGTGGTCGTCGAGCATCAGCGCGTCGCAGCGAACGCTGGCGACGACGTTCGTCGCGCCGGGGCTGACCTTCAGGTGGCCGCGGTACGTGGCCCGCCCGCCGTCTTTCGAGACGGACTTCGACACGATCCGGGACTTCGTGTTCGGGGCGAGATGGATCGCCTTGGCGCCGGTGTCCTGGTGCTGGCCCTTGCCGGCGACCGCGACCGAGATGATGTCGGCCGTCGCGTTCTCGCCGCGAAGGTAGATCGACGGGAACTTCACGGTCTTGCGCGAGCCGGTGTTCGCGTCGATCCATTCGACGGTCGAGTTCTCGTACGCGTGGGCCCGCTTCGTGACGAGGTTGTAGACGTCGTTCGACCAGTTCTGGATCGTCGTGTAGCGGACCTTCGAACCGGGCAGCGCGACGACCTCGACAACCGCCGCGTGGAGGCTGTCGGTGGCATAGATGGGAGCCGTGCAGCCCTCGATGTAGTGGACCTTGGCGCCTTCCTCGACGACGATCAGCGTCCGCTCGAACTGGCCGGTGTTCTCGCCGTTGATCCGGAAATAGGCCTGGAGCGGCAGCGGGACCTCGACGCCCTTCGGGACGTAGACGAACGAGCCGCCCGACCAGACCGCCGTGTTGAGCGCGCTGAACTTGTTGTCCTCGGCCGGCACGACCGTCCCGAAGTGCTTCCGGACGATGTCCTCGTGCTCCTTGAGGCCCTGGTCCATCCCCATGAAGACCACGCCGATCTTCTGGAGCTCCTCGCGGACCGAGTGGTAGACGACCTCCGAGTCGTACTGGGCGCCGACGCCGGCGAGGAACTTCCGTTCCGCCTCGGGGATGCCGAGCCGCTCGAACGTCGCCTTGATCTGCTCCGGGACGTCGTCCCACGACTTCTCTTCGCGCTCGGACGGCTTCCGGTAGTAGACGATCCGGTCGAAGTCGATCTTGTCGAGACCGTCCGTCCAGGTCGGCATCGGCCGCTTGAGGAAGTGGTCGTACGCGCGCAGGCGCGACTGCAGCATCCAGTCCGGCTCGGCCTTGAAGCGGCTGATCTCCTCGACCGTATCGCGGCTCAGGCCGCGTTTGGTCTCGGCGAGATAGACGATGTCGTCGTGGAAGGCGAACTGTTCGCGTCGGTCGGCGACGAGGTCACGCGTCGCGGTCATCAAGTCTCCCGAAGAGGGCGCCACTCGCGGCGCCGGGTCGTGGGCGGTCCAGCCCGTCTAATTCCGAGTGCAATTATCGGAATTAACGCTCGAAGCGTCAACGAGGGTGGCCACGCGCGTCCGATCGGACGTCGACGGGCATGGCCGCCGACAATAGCGGAGGCGGGGAGGGCCGCCGCCAAGCCCGGATCGTGCGAGGAGGTCTCCGTGGCGAACGTCCGCCGACCCCGCGTCTATCGCCACCCGATCAACCGGAAGCTCATCGACGAGGCGCCGCTCGGCGCGCGGATCGCCGACGGCGTCACCGGCTTCATGGGCAGCTGGCGGTTCATCATCGTCCAGACCGCCATCGTCACGCTCTGGCTGATCGGCAACATCGCTCTGCTCACCGGCCCGAGCCGATTCGATCCGTACCCCTTCATCCTCCTCAACCTCGCGTTCTCGACGCAGGCCGCGTACGCGGCCCCCCTGATCCTGCTGGCGGGCAACCGCTCGGCGCTGCGCGACCGGATGACGCTGGAGCACGCGGCCGCCGAGGCCGATCTCGAGGAGGGTCAGAACCGCGAGCTCCTCGACGGCAACACCAAGATCCTCGAGCGGGTCGAGGCCCTGGAGAAGCGGATCCTGGAGCTCGAGAAGTCCATCCTGGGGGCGATCGCCGCGAAGGGTTGATGTGCCCGGCAGGCCGATGGACGTAACCCGCCACGCAGACGGACGGCCGGCCCGCCAAGGCGGACCGGCCGTCCGTTCGTGCCGGGCGCGTGGAGGGAGCTACACGCCGGCGGGGTTGGGATCCTCCGTCGCGGTCGACGATGTCGATGCCGTCGAGACGCCATTTCCGGCCCGAACCGTCTCGCCGAGCTCGGCGTACGTATCGGGCCAGGTCTCGGCTTCCGCGGTCGGCCGCGTCTGGTCGGGGTTCGGCAGCAGGCTGCCGAGATCGTCGTCCTGGTCGTAGCGGACCATGTCCGTCGGCTGGCCGATCGCCTTCCGCCACATCCGGTCGGCGCTCTCGCGGACGCGGACGGCGGCCGTCGGTGAGGTGATCAGCCACCATGCGGCCGCGAACGCGGACAGGATCGCCGCCAGTGCGGCGAGCGGCAGGATCGGGTTCGACCGGCGCCGCCGCAGGAGCCGGTCCTCGATCGCCTTGGGCAGTTCGATTTTCGAGAGGTCGATCGAATCGAGGCGCTTCTCGACCACCTTCAGGCGGTCCTCGACGGCTTTCGGCAGCTCGACCTTCGAGAGGTCGACATCGGGCATCTCGATCTTCCTGGGCATCCGATCGCTGATCGCCGCCTGGATGTCGCGGCGATTGATGTCCCGCAGGCCGTCCGGGAGCTTGATCTCCGGAAGGCGCACGTCGGGCAGAGAGATGTCGGGCATGGCGATCTCCTCGTGAAGGTCCACCCTCACCATGCCGCCCGTTCCGTCACGCGCCGACCGGCCACGCAGCGGGCAGGGGTTGCAGGTGCATCGCAGGCCGGCCGGGACGACGGCTCGATACGATGGCCGGGTGGTCGTTCGTCAGAGCGCCGGGATCCTGCTGTTCCGTCGGGCGACGGTCGCCGGCACGCCGGAGATCGAGGTCCTCCTCGCCCACCCGGGTGGGCCGTTCTTCGCCCGGCGAGACGAGGGCCACTGGTCGATCCCGAAGGGCGAACCCGACGGCCTCGAGGAGGATCTCCTCGCCGTCGCCCGCCGCGAGTTCAGCGAAGAGGTCGGCTCGGAGCCGCCCGAGGCGGGGCCCGGCGGTGCTCCGCCGATCCCGCTCGGGACGATCGTCCAGAAGGGCGGCAAGGTCGTCCACGCCTGGGCGATCGAGGGCGAGCTCGACGCCGACGCGGCGGTCTCGAACACGTTCGAGATGGAGTGGCCGCCGCGGAGTGGGGGGCGGCAGGTCTTCCCGGAGATCGACCGTGTCGCGTGGTTCTCGCCGGCCGACGCCCGCGTCCGGCTCAAGCCGACCCAGATCCCGTTCGTCGACCGGCTCGTCGATCACCTCGCCACGGGCGCAAAACCTGACGGAGGGTGACCGGTTCCCGACCGACCCTTCGAGGCATGGCCATCGCAATCGATCCGTCCGCTCGCGCCCGGGGGACGGGCCCCCTCGAGATCTCCCAGGACGTGGCCCGCCGGTACCTGGCGCTCCACCACTTCCTCGCGCCGCCGAGGACCCTGCCGTCGGGCGACGATGGGATCCTGGCCGTCTTCGATCGGCTCGGCTCGGTCCAGTTCGACCCGATCGACGTCGCGGGCCGCAACCACGACCTGGTCCTTCTCGCTCGCGTCGCCGACTACCGGCGCGCGGACATGGACCGCCTGCTCTACGACTCGCGGGCCCTGTACGAGACGTACAACAAGGGCCTGTCGATCGTGCCGACGTCCGAGCTGCCGTGGTACCGGGTCGCCTGGGATCGAGCCCGCCAGCGGCACGAAGGCGAGGCCTTCGACGAGCACGCCCCGCTCGTCGAGGAGCTGCTGGCGCGGATCCGCGAGACCGGGCCGATGTCGTCGACCGATGTCGAGCCGCGGGCGGCGATCGACTGGTACTGGCGCCCGACGAACCAGGTCCGGGCGATCCTCGAGGCGCTCGCGGAGGCCGGGATCCTGGGGCTCGCCCGACGCGACGGCAACCGGCGCGTCTATGACCTCGCCGAGCGGCTCTTCCCGGCGACGACCCTGGCGCGCGGTGCGCCGGTCCGCGAGGCGTTCCGCCACAAGCTCCTGTCGCGGCACCGGGCGCACGGGCTGCTCGGGACGAGCGGCTCCGCGGAGCTGTGGATCGGGACGTCACCGCGGGTGACACTGGGGTCGGAAGACGGTATCCCCTCCGGCGCGGCCGGCCGCAGAGAGCTCCACGCCGAGCTCATCGACCGCGGCGACCTGCTGCCGGTCGATGTCGAGGGCGTGCGCGGGACTCGCTTCGTGCCGGGAGCCGAGGAGGAGCGGCTCGACCAGGCGGAGCGCGAGGTTGCAGCGGGCGAGCCGCCCGGTGGCAGGCGAGCCGGCGTCGCGTTCCTCGCGGCCCTCGATCCGCTCGTCTGGGACCGCGACCTCCTGCGCAGCCTGTACGGCTTCGACTACATCTGGGAGGTGTATGTGCCGGCGGCCAAGCGCCGCTGGGGCTACTACGTGCTGCCCGTCCTGTATGGCGACCGGCTGGTGGGACGGATCGAGCCTCGGATCGAGCGGAAGTCGGACACGCTCCGGATCGCCGGGCTGTGGTGGGAGACCGGCTTCGATCCCGTGGCGGAGCCGGGGTTCGTGCCGGCGTTCACGGCGGCGGTCGACGCCCACCGCCGGTTCGGCGGCGTCCGCCGGCTCGCCTGGCCGCGCGAGGCCCGCCACCGCGAGCTCGGACGGCTCGTCCGAGGCGGACTTGCCTAGCGGAGGTCGACGACGGTCGTCACCCAGGCGCCGCGGTTGCCGCGGTTGTCGACCGCCGATACTCGGACCTCGTAGCGGTGGCCGAGGTACATCGTGAAATATCCGGCCCTGGCGGTGGTCGACGCCCAGGTCGTCGCCCAGGCGCCGCCGTCGACGCGGCGCTGGACCGTGAAGGAGTGGAGCCCGGCGGTCAGGACCTGGAGGCGGATGTCGGAGCCGGCCCACGGGATGCGGACGCGGCGCGTGGCGGCCGTCGGGCCCGCGCCGACGCTCCAGGTGCCGACCGCCGCTCGGGCGCCGGTGCGATCCGGGCCCTTGATGAAGACCGCGGTCCACAGCTTCTTGCCGGTGTCCGGGTCGACCGCGAGTCCGACGCCGACGTAGTTGAGGTCGGTCGAGAGGATGATCGCCTTGTGGCCGGGCGAGCCCATCCACTGGTGGTTCGCCGCGCTGGTCGTGGCGTCCATCGGGTAGTTGTTCCAGGCGATGATCTCGCCGGCGTTGTACCAGGTGATCCGCTGGGCGGTGAGGATGTCGAAGACGTTCCGGCCGTCGGGCTGGGTGTGGCTGAAGTAGTCGTTCGCCACCATGTCGGCCGAGCGGGCCCGGGCGATCGCCATGAGCCGCGAATCCGTCCGGACCGCGACCAGGCCGGCCGCCGAGCGATCGGCGTTCAGGGCCGCGATCATCGCCGACTCGGCGGCACTGATCGTCGCCGCGTCGGGCAGCGGCTCCGTGGCCCCGACGGGAGTGGGGAGCACGATCGCCGCCGCGAGCAGGACGGGCACTGACAGCCGCGCGAGGCGTCGTCGACCAGGAGCGGAAGGAACCGGGAACATGCCCGAACCATCCCGGAGGCCCCGTGCCCGCGGTATGGCTCACGCGTCCCGGCGCGTCGGGGCACCATGGTCATCCACGGCCGCTCCCGCATCGGGAGGAGGGTCTCCACCGGTTCGGACCGGACTGCCCGCGACCTCACACGACCGCCGAGGCGACGTGTGGGACCATCGTCCCGGTCAGCCGGCCGGCATCGCCGCGGCCGGTGGCGCGTGGACGCACCACGACATCGCGCCATCATCCCGGAGCCGCGGGCCGGGTCCGGCCGACCGGACGGAGGACTGCCCATGGCCACCACTCGACGAGCCACCGCCACGTGGAGCGGCGACCTCCTCTCCGGTCGCGGAACGGTCACGGCGGCAACGACCGGCATCTTCCGCGACCAGCCCACGACCTGGGCGTCGCGGACCGAGGAGCCCGCCGGCGTCACGTCCCCCGAAGAGCTGCTGGCCGCGGCGCACGCCTCGTGCTTCTCGATGGCCTGCTCGAACAACCTGGCCAAGGCCGGGACGCCCGTCCAGCGGCTCGAGGTCGAAGTGAGCATCACGGGCGACAAGCGCGAGGCCGGCTGGACGGTGCTCTCGTCGGCGATCGTCGTCCGCGGCGTGGTCCCCGGCGCGACCCAGGAGAGCTTCGCCGCCGCCGCGAACGATGCCAAGGACGGTTGCCCGATCTCGCGAGCGCTCACGGGGAACGTCGAGATGACGGTCGAGGCGACGCTCACGAACTGACGTCGCGCTCGGTTTCCGGAAGCGCTCCGAGCCCCGTGCGTCAGGCGATCGTCAGGAGCCGGCGAGGGTTGTCGACCGTGATCGTCCGGATTTCGGCCTCGGACACGCCGGCCTCTCGCAGGCGCGGCAGGAACGATTCGGCGAGGTAGGTGTAGCCGTTGCCGCCGTAGCGACGCAGCTGGCTGTCGTGGCAGACGTCCTGCGACAGCAGGATCCGCTCGACGTGCCCCCGGCCGATGAGCGTGCAGAGGTTGTCGATGATCCGGCCCTCGCCGTGGCGCTCGAGGGGCGTGAACGTCATGCCGAGGAAGTCGAACTCGACGGTCGCGCCGCGCTCGACGATCGCAAGGTGGTAGTCGAGCGACGGGTTCGAGTCGGCGTGGCCGATCACGACCCGGGTCAGGTCGGCGCCTTCGGCCTCGAAGACGTCGAGCTGGTCGAGTCCGACGGTCGACTGCACCGCGTGGGTCGTGATCGCGAGGCCGGTCCGCCGCGCGGCTCGGGCCGCCGCGCGATGGACGCGTTCCTCCTGGGCGGAGAGCCACGGTTTGTCGGTCCCGATCTCGCCGATGATCCCGGCCCGGATCCCGGTCCCGCCGACCCCGACGGTCGCGTCGCGAACGATGTCGTCGGCCAGCGAGTCGACGGACCGCCGGTCGAT
>VBFG01000197.1 GCA_005882635.1 Chloroflexota bacterium
GTGCGCCGTACGTGTTCGAGTAGTTGGCGAAGTTGGCGACGTACAGCCCGAACAAGGCGGTGGCGGCGAGCCAGCCGACCGAGAACAGCGCGCCGCCGGCCAGGCACCAGCGGAACGGGACGCGGACGTTCGGGGCGAGCCGGTAGAGGATCCCGACCGCGATCGACAGGAAGGCGAACACGACCGGCCAGCGGAGCAGGCTGATCAGATCGACGACGCGCTGGTCGAGGTTGAGCTGGCGGACGACCTCCGTCGTCAGGAGCGATGCGCCGACGATCGTCACGAACGCCACGAGGATGCCAACGGTCGCGAGGAGCGTGAGCCCGATCGCGAGCGCGGTCCTGGGCAGGAACGGCCGGTTCTCCTCGACCTCGTAGGCCCGGTTCAAGCCCTTGATCAGCGCGTTCGTGCCGCCGGTCGCGGCCCACAGTGCCGCGATGGCACCGACCGTCAGCAGGCCCGGCCGGCTCGTCCCGATCACGGCCTCGATCTGGGGCCGGACGCCATTCGCCAGGTCGCGCGGCAGGTTGTCGCCGAGGGCGCCGATGATCTTGCCGGTCGGATCCTCGATCCCGACCGCTCCCGCCACGAACGCAGTGAGCGCGGCGACGAAGATCCCGAACGGGAAGATCGCGAACAGGAACCGGTAGGCCAGCTCCGCGGCCAGCCCACCAACGTCGTCGCGCTGAACATCGGAAGCGAACCGCTTGCCGATCCGGGTCAGCTGATCACGCATGGCCTGATGTCACCACGGTCTGCCGCTCGTGGGCGCCGGCTGCCCGGCCAACTCACGCTCCATCGGCGTTTCAGAACTATTCCGAGCTTGCCTTCCCGCTCAGATGCTCGCCCGCAGATCATTAGCGCGACTCGGACTCGGGGACGACGGCCTGTTGACGCGATCCGGACGGGGAGCTGTGCGTGAGGGTGCCATCGCCACCGCGCGCGGACGGGTCGAGACCCGCCGAACACTGGCGAGACCGGCGCCAACGTTCCCTGGACGAGCGTCTGACCAGATCGACAGTGCCCGAACGGGCACGGCGGGATCCAGAAGCCAGCCCGCCATCCCGCGACCGTCCGTCGGGAACGCCGACCTGAGCATGGCTCGGTGGGCAGCGATGCGACGGCGGTTGGTCGCGCCGTCTGCCACGATCACCCACGCCGCCACCCGCGTCGCGGGACCGATGGACCATCCCTGCTCCTGGGCGATCTGCACGGCGAGTCGTCGTTTCCGATCGATGGTCCCGACGAGCTCGTTGATGTCGGCAAGGTCTGTCTTCAGCTCGATCACGACCAGCATCTGCCTGGCGGCGTGGAAGGCCAGCACGTCGATCACGCCGCGCTCCGCATAGATTGCGAACGACACCTCCGGCCGGCTAACCCATCCCGGGAGCGTCCGAAATCGGACAGCCAGTTGCTCGTGGAACTGCGAATGGCGCGCGTTCAACAGCCGATCCAGGTCCCCTGCCCGCCACCGCGCGATCAAGTCGATCCGAACGTCGAGGGAGGCGGCGACACGCCGCAGGACGTCGACGGTGAGCGTTCCAATGTGGCCGCGCTCGATCCGCAAGATCGTTGCCCGCGAGGCGCCGGCCATCCTTGCCACGTCCGACTGGCGCAGCCCGCGTCGAAGCCGGATCTGCCGCAGCGCGGTCCCGAGCCGAATGTCGTCCACGGCCCAGATCGTGCCCGTCCAGCCTTCACTGCCGATGCACTGGCGCTCAAACCGACCGGATGTTCTATTCTGGAGTGGAAACAGCCTGTCCACGGACGGCCGCCATTTGTCCACCGCGGCACGCCACGCCGTCCACGAACCCAGCCGCGCTTGTCCACTCAGGGCGGCCACTTGTCCACGCATGCGCCCACAGCACGAATCGCAACATCTAGCGGTCGGTGACCCTGCAAGACCACTACATCTTGTGGTTTGACCCTTGACTCCGCTCGTCGCCCGGCGTACTCTTTAGCCTCGCGCTGATCGCTCCGCGCCGACCGAACGAGACGCCCCGCCGGCCCCACCCGCCGGCCACAGCAAAGCCTCGAACGGCCCACGAAACGACCGGCAAGGCGGATGACTCGTAGCTACGCCGACAGGACGGCACAAGCCACACGAGCGACCAATCGGAGCCAGGGCCCGAGCGACCCGGCGAGGAAGGTGGAGGACGAGGACAGATGGCCCGAACGATCTCCGAGTCGGCCCCGATGACGGAGCTCGAAGAGGCGAGCGCCAAGTCGAAGAAGGCGGCCTCGAGCGCAGCGGCCGCCCGCGCCATCCCCCACCGGACCCTCGCCGGGCCGTACGGCGCCAGCTTCGACGGGACCGACGGCAAGGGCCATCCGGTCAAGGGCCTCACCTTCGAGCGACGCTGGACGACGCCCGGCCGCCATCCCTACGACGAGATCCAGTGGGAGACCCGGACCGCCTCCATCGGCAATGAGTCCGGCAAGCTCGTCTTCGAGCAGAAGGACGTCGAGGTCCCCAGCTTCTGGAGCCAGCTCGCGACGAACGTCGTCGTCAGCAAGTACTTCCGCGGCCACGTCGGGACGCCGGAGCGCGAGACGAGCGTCCGCCAGCTGATCGACCGCGTCGTCACCACGATCGCCGCCTGGGCGGAGACCCAGCACTACTTCGCGACCGACGCGGACCTCGAGGCGTTCCAGGCCGAGCTCACCCACCTGCTCGTCCACCAGAAGATGGCGTTCAACTCGCCGGTCTGGTTCAACGTCGGCATCGAGCAAAAGCCCCAGTGCTCCGCCTGCTTCATCAACTCGGTCCAGGACACGATGTCCTCGATCATGGACCTCGCCAAGACCGAGGCGATGCTGTTCAAGTTCGGCTCGGGCGCGGGAAGCAACCTGAGCACGATCCGGTCAAGCAAAGAGAAGATGACCGGCGGCGGCACCGCCAGCGGGCCGGTGAGCTTCATGAAGGGCTACGACGCCTTCGCCGGCGTCGTGAAGTAGGGCGGCAAGACCCGCCGCGCCGCGAAGATGGTCATCCTCGACGCCGACCACCCGGACGTCGTCGAGTTCATCGACTCCAAGGAAGGCCTGGGCCCTGATCGAGCAGGGCTACGACCCGAGCTTCACCGGCGAGGCCTACGGCTCGGTCTACTTCCAGAACGCGAACCACAGCGTCCGCGTCACCGACGACTTCATGAAGGCGGTCGTCGAGGACCAGGACTGGACCACCCACGCGATCGTCGACGGCCGGCCAATGGACACCTACAAGGCCCGCGACCTCTTCCGCAAGATGGCGCTCGCGGCCCACGTCTGCGGCGACCCGGGGATCCAGTACGACTCGACCATCAATGACTGGCACACGTCGGCGAACACGGACCGGATCTACGCG
>VBFG01000198.1 GCA_005882635.1 Chloroflexota bacterium
GCAATGCCGGCGCGGAGGCGACACCCGCAGGTCGCACAGGTGACCGGGGCGCCATGGCCGTCACGAACCGCCAGTGGTCGCTGGAGCTCGGGATCGGACGGATGGATCATCGGCGGCCTTTCTGCGCGGACAACGAGACGGCGTCCGACGGCGCCGTCATCGCATGATCGGCGCCTGACGGCTCGCCGAGCGTCACCGAACGCGTTGCCCCTCGGTTGCGTTCCGGTTGCACGTGGCAAAGTCCCGCTCTGCCTCGCGCACGATCAGCAGACGACATCTGTGCACCCGACGTGCACAT
>VBFG01000199.1 GCA_005882635.1 Chloroflexota bacterium
ACGCTGTGGCGAGGTCGCGGAGGAGGTCCGCGGCGCGGGTCGATCCGGCGCCCCGATGGGCCTCCAGCAGCGCGACGAGCTCCTCGACGCGGGCCGCGCCATCGTCGCGCTCGACCGCGACCGCCGCGAGTCTCGTCGCCTGGACACTCCGCGTGTCCAGCGCCGCGAGATGCCGTCCGTCCGGGTCGTAGAGGAACGCCCGGCCGCCGGTCATCCCCGCCCCGAAGTTCGCCCCGACCGGACCGAGGACCACGACCGCGCCACCGGTCATGTACTCGCAGCCGTGCGGGCCGAGGCCCTCGACGACCGCCGACGCACCTGAATTCCGGACGGCGAAGCGCATCCCGGCGCGACCGATGACGTGGAGCCGCCCGCCAGTTGCGCCGTAGAGGCAGGTGTTCCCGGCGATCGCCTGGCGCCGCGCCTCGGCGGCGAGATCCGGCTCGGGGGCGACGACGACGACGCCGCCGGACAGGCCCTTCGCGACGTAGTCGTTCGCCTGGCCGACAAGGCGCAGCTCGACCGCCCGACCGGCGAACGCGCCGAACGACTGGCCCGCAGCGCCCCTCAGGCCGAGCGAGATCGGGCCGGAGAGCTCGCCGCGTTCGATCGCCCCGGTCAGGCTCGCGCCGAAGGATCGGTCGGCCGTCGACAAGGCCAGCCCGTCCGCGCGGAAGCCCGACTGGCCGCCAAGGGCCGCCGTCAGGCGATGCTCGAGCGGGCTCGCCAGGCCGTGCCGCACGGACCGGCCGGCCGACTCGGGCGCCCGGCGTCGTCCGAGGTCGGCGGCCCAGCTGGAAGCGCCCAGAACGGGCGCGAGGTCGAGCGTGGCGGCCCGCCGATCCGCGGCGAGGTAGCGCCGCGATTCGCCGACCACCTCGCCGACCTCGCGGGCCCCGACGGCGGCGAGCTCGGCCCGGAGTCCTTCAGCCAGCGCCAGCGCGAACCGCTCGACCTGCTCCGGCGTTCCGGCGAACTTCGCCCGGAGGTCCTCCCGCTGGGTGGCGATCCCGGTCGGGCAGGTGTCGAGGTGGCACTGGCGGGCCATGTCGCAGCCGACCGCCACGAGCATCGCGGTCCCGAACGCGAACTCCTCGGCGCCGAGGAGCGCGGCCACCAGTAGGTCCCGGCCGGTCCGGAGGCCGCCGTCGGTTCGCAGCGCGACGCGGTCGCGGAGGCCGTTCCGGAGGAGCGTCTGGTGGACCTCGGCCAGCCCGAGCTCCCACGGCACCCCGACGTGCTTGATGGAACTGAGCGGCGAAGCGCCGGTCCCGCCGGCGTGGCCCGACAGGTGGATGTAGGTCGCGCCGGCCTTTGCGACCCCGGCCGCGATCGTGCCGACGCCACGGGTGGCGACGAGCTTCACGCCGATCCGCGCGGCGGGGTTGATCGCGCGGAGGTCGGCGATCAGCTGGGCGAGGTCCTCGATCGAGTAGATGTCGTGGTGCGGCGGCGGGCTGATGTAGCTCATCCCGGGCTGGCCGCGACGGAGCGACGCGATCCAGGCGGTGGCTTTCTTCGCCGGCAGCTGGCCGCCTTCGCCCGGCTTGGAGCCCTGGGCGATCTTGATCTCCAGTTGCTCGCCGCGGGCGAGGTACGCCGCGGTGACACCGAACCGGGCCGACGCGACCTGCTTGATCCGGGCGTCGTGGCGCTCGCCGTCGGGGCGGGGGACGTACCAGCCCGGATCCTCGCCGCCCTCCCCGGTGTTCGCGGCCCCGCCGGCTCGCTGGATGCCGATCGTGAGGGTCTGGTGGGCCTCGGGCGAGAGGGCGCCGACCGACATCGCGCTGACGACGAAGCGCCGGGCGATCGACCGCGCGGGCTCGACCTCGTCGAGGCCGATCGGGACGACGCCGCGCGGGCGACGAATCCGGATCAGGTCGCGGATCACCGTCGGCGAGGGTTGCGAGGCGGCGTCCGCGTCCCGCTCGGCCGGCGGCGCGAAGCCCGACGCGCCATGGATCTCGGCCACGATCTTCGGGGCGTAGCGATGGACTTCGCCGTCCGCTCGGAACCGGGCAAACCCCGGGTCCTGGAGCTTGTTCGACGGAGTCTCCGCCGCGATCGATGCCGCGGCGGCCCGTCGCTGCAGCTGCCGCTGCGCCAGCTCCGCGAATCCGACCCGGCCCGGCCAGGCCGGCGCCGACGAGAAGCACCGCTCGCGTACCTCGGCCGCGAGCTCGATCGTCTCGAACAGCCCGCCGCCGATGTACGACGCTGCGGTGCTGATCCCCATCCGGGCAAGCGTCTTGCGGAGTCCCGCGTCGAACGCGTCGAGGAGGTTCGCGACCGTCGCGGCGGCGTCGAGCTCCTCCGCCCCGCGACCGCCGGCGAGCTCGGCCGCCAGCTCGACCGCGAGCCACGGGACGACGGCGGTGGCGCCGGAGGCGAGGACCATCGCGGCGCCGTGGACGTCGAGGATGTCGGCCGCCTCGACGGCGATGTCGGCCCGGCCGCGGAGGCCGGCCTCTGTCAGTGCGGCATGGACGGCGCCGGCGGCAAGGGCCGAGGGGATCGGCAGACGATCGCGCCCAAAGGCGCGGTCCGAAAGCACCAGCAGCTCCGTCCGGCCACGGGCCGCGGCGACGGCGTCCGCCGCCAACCGATCCAGGGCGTCGACCAGACCCTGGCGTCCGTCGATCGCCCGCCATGTCGCGTCGAGGGTGCGGGTCGGCCCCGGGAATGCGCGGAGGAGCGCCGGCAGATCCGCCAGGAACGGCCGTTCGAGGCGGTACGTCCGAGATCGCCGGGGCGGGCCGCCGAGGAGGGGTGACCGCCGGCCCAGCTCGACCCGGAGGTCCATCACCGCCCG
>VBFG01000119.1 GCA_005882635.1 Chloroflexota bacterium
TCCGTGGGTCCGGTCCAGCGATCGCGTCACCGCCGAGGGTGATCTCGCCGCGCTGCGGCCGGAGGAGGCCAGCCGCGGCCCGGAGGAAGGTCGACTTGCCGCAACCGTTCGGGCCGATCAGGACGACGATCTCGCCGCCCGCCACTCGGAGCGACAGGCCGTCCAGGGCGACGGTCGGCGGCGCGTCACGGGTCGCGGCCGGGAACGCGACGGTCAGGTCACTGGCGACGAGGTCGGATCCCGGGGCGGTCATCTGGACTCCGCCAGGTCGCGGACGATCGGCGCGATCGCCGGATGGAGGAGGCGGTAGGCCCAGAACGAAGCGTCATATCGGCCGCGAGTCGCCGGGTTCGGTTCCAGCCGCCGGGCGACGCGGGTCATCCCGTGGATGGCCGCCGGAAGGTCGGGCCAGGCGCCGACCGCGGTCGCCGCGACGATCGCGGCGCCGGTGACGGCCGTCTCGAGGACCGCCGGCACCTCGACCGGGAAGCCTGTGACGTCGGCCTTGATCTGGTTCCACGTCTCGCTCCGGGCCGGCCCACCGCAGACGCGCATCGCGCGGACCTCCGCACCGGCCCGGACGATCTCGTCAGCGACGTGGCGGATCGCGAAGGCGGACGCCTCCAGGATCGCTCGGGTCAGATGGGCCCGACCGTGGCTGAGGGCAAGCCCCACGAACGCGCCCCGCGCGGTCGGGTCCCACAGGGGTGAGCGCTCGCCGGCGAGATACGGCAGGAAGACGACCCCATCGGCGCCCGGCGAGATGGTGCCGGCCTCCTCGATCAGCGCCTCGGCCGGCGTCCCGCCGCCGAGCACCTCGAGCCGGAACCAGTCGAGGGCGCGACCGGTCGCCGCCATCGCGCCGCCGACCGAGAACAGTCCCGGGAGCGGCGCGATCGTCGAGAACGAGCCCGGGACAACGAGCGGCCCGTTGCAGTAGACGCCAAACCCGCCGGCCGAGCCACCCGGATCCATCGCATCGCCGGCGTGCGCCATTCCGGCGCCGTGGAAGCTCGCCCACGCATCGACGATCCCGGCGACGACGGGAATCCCCGGCCGCAGGCCGAGCGCCGCGCCCGCCTCCGCGAGGAGCTCGCCGACGACCGAGCCGGCCGCGATCGGCGGGGGCACCTTGGCCGAGGGCAGGCCGACACGGTCAAGGGTCCCCGCATCCGGGAACGGCTGATCGACAACGAGGCTCGTCGTCGCCCGCCCGGTCAGGCGCATCGCGACCGCGTCCCAGGTCGCGAGGTACCAGCACGTCGCCTCCGCGGCGGCGGTGTCGTGTCGTTCGAGCCACAGGGCGGCCGGCAGCCCGGCGAGGCTCCAACCCTGGAGGCCCGTGGCCTGCGCGAGCTCATCCTGTTCGGAGGACGAGCGGGTGTCCTGCCAGATGACGGCCGCATGGGTCGCGTGGCCCGCGGCGTCGACGGGGACCAGGGTCGGTCCGTGGCCGTCGATCCCGATCGCGCAGACCTCCCCGACGTCGAGGCGAACCAGCTCGCGGACCGCGATCGCGATCGCGCCCCACCACGCCTCGGGGTCCTGCTCGGCCCGGCCGGTCGCCGGGTCGGCATCGGTCGCGTACCCGGCTCGGGCAAGGCCGAGCAGCCGCCCGTCGAGCCCGACCAGGCCGGCCTTCACCTCGGTCGTGCCGAGGTCGATCGCGAGGACGGCTGTCTCGCGGCTCACGGGGCAGCTCCCGTCGCGTCGAGTGCCAGGACCGCCTCGGCCGTCGGCTCGTCGGTGACCAGCGTCGTCAGCGTCCCGCCGCGGAGGGCACCGAGGATCGGGCGGACCTTCGACGGCCCGCCGGCGACGCCGATGCGAACGGCGATCCGCTGCAGCTCGCGGGCGTCGTACGCGATCGTCCGCTCCCGGAGGGCGTCGCTCACGAACCGGCCGTCGAGGTCGAACGGGCTGACGAGGACCTCGCCGACGGCGCCCGACCGGTCCAGCTCCGCAACGATGTCGGGTCCGAGCGCGGCGGCGCTCCAGGTCGGGCCGCCGATGCCGAACGCCGCGACCTCGAGCCGCTCCCAGAGGTCGGCGATCCGGCGCACGCCGGCGTGGGCGACGAGCGACCGCTTCGTGGCCGGATCGTCGACCAGGCCGGGCGCCAGGAGACCGATCGGCAGCCCACCGATGCCGTCGGCGACCCGCCGGAACGGCTCACGCGCCGGCCCGGTGAACCAGTAGCCGCCGCACAGCGGGACGACGGTCGCGCCCGTCTCGTGGAGCGGCTCGTCCGCGGCGACCGCGTCGGCGACCGCGGAGATCGAGGCGCCGTCGCCAATCCCGACGACCGCCCCGTCGCGGACGGCCCCGCGGAGCGCGTCGGCGGCGAGCCGGCCGATCATCCGCCGGCTGACGTCCTCGGGCCCGACGAGCCCCGGCGTCAGGTGGACAGCCGCGAGCCCGAACCGCTCACGAAGTCGCTCGCCGGCCATCGAGGACCATGCCGCCTGGTCGACGATTCGGATCTCGACGATCCCCTCCGCCCGGGCCCGCTTCAGGAGGCGCGACACCTGCGGCCGCGTGACGCCGAGGATCTCGGCGACGCGCGACTGCGTCTCGCCGAGCTCGTAGTAGAGGCGGCTCGCCTGGATCAGCTGTTGGATGTCCGACACGATGTTCACCGAGGGACTTCATGCCGTGCACATCTGCACGGTACAGATGTGCAGGATCCGCGACGCGGACGCCGCTGTCAATCGAACCCCGGCGTGATCAGGTGCGGACGATGTCAGGCGGGCCGCCCGGTCCCCCGAGCGCGGCGTCAGGAGGTCGGCGCCTCAGCCGGCGTCATCGCCATGGCGTCCGCGACCGCCTCGTCGGCGGTCATCGCGAGACCGCGCTCCCAGGCCCTCGCGTACGTCGCCTCGTCGAGCATTGCTCGGGCGTCGGCGAGCGGATCGCCGAGTCGAAGCCATTCGGGTGGCGGTCCCCCGCCGACGCGCTCCCGGATCGCGGCATTCGCGCCGAGCAGTCGGACGCCGAGCTCGGCTCGACCAGTCGCGACCGCGACGGCTGCCAGCCCCTGGAGCGGTTCGGTCAGCGACGCGACGTCGCCCAGCTCGTGGAGACCGGTCAGCGACCGGAGGTAGTGGTTCGCGGCGTCGTCGAGCCGACCCTGGAGGCGGGCGACCTGGGCGACCGTATGGTTGCCGGTCGCGATCGCCATCCGGTCGCCACGCCGCTCGGTGAGCTCGAGGCCCTGCTCCAGCAGGCTCCGCGCTCGCTCGAGATCATCGGTCATGAACGCCATGTAGCCGTCGGCCACCATGAACCGCTCGACGATCGCGTCGTCGCCGAGCTCGCGGCCGATCGCGGCGCCCTCGCCCAGCTTCTCGAAGACGGCCGGCATGTCGCCCCGGATCGCCGCCACCGTCCCGGCGTTGTAGAGCGCGTCGGCGAGTCCGACACGGTCGCCCAGCTCGCGGTAGATCGACTCGGCCTCCGCGTACCACGCCTCGGCAGCGGCGTAGTCGTTGCGCCAGTAAGCGATGCCGGCGGCTCCCGTGACGCCCCTGGCTCGAGCGGCGGTCCGGACCTCCGCGCCGGGCACCGCCAGCAGGCGCTCGAACCACTGGCGGCCTTCGTTCAGGTAGGCCCGCTGGTGCCAGAACCGCCACAGGGCGAACCCGAGCCGCAGCCCGAGCTCGGCTTCCTCGGTCTCGATGGCCCACGACAGCACGGCCCGGTAGTTGTCGTGATCGTGGCCGACGCGGTTGATAGCTTCGGGGTCCCGGGTCAGGTCTGGCTCGGCCTGCTCGGCCAGCTCGACGAAATGCCGCGCATGGCGCCGCCGCAGGTCGGCGGTCTCGCCGGCAGCGTCGAGCCGCTCGAGGCTGAACTCGCGGATCGTCTCGAGCATCAGGAACCGCGGCTCGCCGTGCTCCACCTCCTCGCGTCGGACGAGGCTCTGGTCGACGAGCGCGGCCAGCGCCTCGAATGCGTCGAGCCCGAGCTCCGCCGGCTCGCCGATCGAGTCGGCCGCCTCGACCGTCCAGCCGCCGACGAACACGCCCAGCCGGCGCGCGAACGCCTGCTCGGGCGGCGTGAGGAGGCCGTAGCTCCAGTCGATCGCCTGGCGGAGCGTCTGCTGGCGCGCCGGCAGGTCGCGGGCGCCGCCGCCCAGGAACGCGAGGCGGCTCCCGAGCCGGCCGAGGATCGCCTCGGCGCCGAGCAGCTTGGCCTTGGCCGCGGCCAGCTCGATCGCGAGCGGCAGCCCGTCGAGACGCGCCACGATCTCGGCGATCGCCGGCGCCGACTGGGGCGTGACCGCGAAGTCCGGTCGAGCGGCCATGGCCCGTTCCAGGAACAGGGCGACGCCTTCGAACTGCGAGAGGGCCTCCAGCCGCGGCAGGTGGGCCGGATCCGGGATGCGCAGCGGCGGAACCGGCAGCTCGTGCTCCCCGTGGACGTGGAGCACCGCCCGACTGGTCACGAGGACCCGGAGCCGCGGGGCGCCCGTCAGGAGGTCCGTGATCCGCGATGCGGCGCCGAGGATCTGCTCGAAGTTATCCAGGACTAGGAGGAGCTCCCGGTCGTGGATCGATTCCTTAAGCGTCTCGGCCAGCGGTCGATTGGCGGCCTCGCGGACGCCGATCGCTCCCGCGATCGCGGACAGGACGAGCGCGGGATCGCTGATCGGCGCGAGCTCGACGACGAACGCCCCGTCCGCGTACCGCGATAGTCGCTCCGCCGCGACCTGGAGGGCCAGACGCGTCTTGCCCGTGCCACCGGGACCGGTCAGCGTCACGAGTCGCGCCAATTCGAGGAGCTCGCCGACCGCGGCGATCTCGGCCTCTCGGCCGATGAAGCTCGTCAGCTGGACCGGCAGGTTGTTCGGTCGCGCGTCGAGGGTGCGAAGGGCAGGGAACTCGATCGACAGACCCGCGATGTCGAGCTGGAAGAGCCGCTCCGAGTTCGCGAGGTCCTTCAACCGGTGCGCCCCGAGCGTTCGGAGGGCGACGCCAGGCGGCAATGACGATTCCGCGAGCGATCGCGTCGCGTCCGACAGGACCACCTGACCGCCGTGGGCTGCGTTCGCAATCCGCGCAGCCCGATGGACGTCGAGACCGATGTAGTTGTCGCCGCCGAGGGTCCCCTCGCCCGTGTGGAGGCCCATCCGGACGCGCACCTCGGCGTCGCCGGGCCAGCCGTGCCCGGCGAGCTCGCGCTGGGCGGCGGCGCTGGCCGCCACGGCGTCGACGGCGCTCGGGAAGACCGCGAAGAAGCTGTCGCCCTCGGTCCCGAGCTCGATGCCGTCGGCGCGTTCGATCGCGTCGCGCAGGATCCGGCAATGGTCGGCGAGGAGATTCCCGTATTGATCGCCGAGGTCCTGGACGAGCCGGGTCGAGCCCTCGATGTCGGTGAA
Organism: Chloroflexota bacterium; assembly: GCA_005882635.1. Lineage (GTDB taxonomy): Bacteria > Chloroflexota > Limnocylindria > Limnocylindrales > CSP1-4 > CF-46. The sequence goes on from VBFG01000119.1 coordinate 5,381, forward strand.
CAGGAACGTGACGGTTCCCGTCGGGAGTGTCGTGGCCCGACGGGGCTGCCCGGTCGTCATGGCTCCGCCCTCCTTCCCTCGGTTCCTCCGTCAGCGATTGTCCGCCCTCATGGAAGCCTCGCCTGGCGCGTCGTCCCCGGACCGATCGTCCAGTGCGCCATCACCCTCGCTCCCTTCCCCATCTCGGGCGTTCCGCGCCGGAGGAGGCCGCACCGTACGTCGACGGCGTTGCGTCCGTGTGACGGCCGCCGCCCGAGCTCAGCGCCGGAGCAGCGCCTCCGCGGCGGCATGGTCGAGCGGATCCAGCGCCGGACCGAGATCGAGGGCGCGGCGGACGAGCGCGCGGCCCTCAGTTCGGTCGCCTCCGGCGATCGCGATCGCCCCGGCGTGGTACAGGATCCGCGCGTCGATCGTGCCGGTCGCCAGCGCCCGGCCGCTCTCGGAGCGCGCCGTCGCGAGGTCGCCCAGGCGGTAGGCGGCCCACGCGACGAGGTCGAGCCCAGCCGCGTCTGGGCGGATCCCCGCGGCGGCGGTCGCTCGATCGAGGACGGCCTCGGTCGCGGCGCCGTGATCGAGGTCGAAGGCGAGGATCTGGCGATCGAACAGCTTTGCCGAGGTCCCGCCCAGGCGGTCGATGACCCCGATCGTGTCGGCGGCCTGGGCCGCGCCCTTCGCGTCCCCGGTCGCGGCGAGGAGATCCGCCAGCAAGCCGAGCGTCTCCGGCCTCGGCGCGATCGCGGCCGCCGTCTGGAGCGCGGCGATCGCCGCGGCGTCGTTACCGGCGGCCGCGTCGAGACGAGCCGACCCGAGGAGCGCGAGCTGGTTGGTGGGCCGGATCGCGAGGGCCGCGTCGAACGCCGACCGAGCCGTCTCGGCGTGGCCGGTCAAGCGGGCCATCTCACCGAGCTGCGCCTCGTAGAACGACGGGTCGCTGCTGGTCGGTTCGGCGGCGGCGTCTCGCGCCCTCGTCGCGAGCCGCATCGCCTCGCCGGCGTCGCCGGTCAGCCAGGCGAGCCGGGCCTCGCGGGCATCCAGGGCGGGGCCCGGCATGATCGTCGCGATCTTCGCGTACGTGGCCGCGGCCTCGTCGAGCCGGCCGAGCTCAAGACGAGCGTCGCCTGCCACCGCAAGGGCGTCCACGTTCCGCGGCTCCTCGCGGAGGATCGCCTCGGCAAGCGCGAGCGCGCCCGTGAAGTCGTGGGTCGCCTGGAGCACCGTCGCCTTCAGCGCCCGCGTTCCCGTCGAGACGGTGTTGGCGTCGACCGCGCGATCGGCGGCGGCGAGGGCTCGCTGGTAGTCGGCGGCGTCGCCCGTCAGGCGGCCGCGGCCGAGGTAGAGCAGCGCGACGTTGCCGGCCGAGATGTCGTCCCGGGCGTCGGCCGCCGCCTTGGGGACCCACAGCCGGAGCTGCTCGTCGATGGCGGCCAGGTCGTCGGGAACCGCGTCGGCGGCGACGCCTGGCTGGAGGGCAATCGCGCCGACGCGATCGGGCTGCGGCCTCGTCGATGTCGACGGCAACGGCCGCGTGGCCCAGCCGGCGACGTACGTCGCCCCGACGATCGCGACGGCGGCGGCGAGGATCCCGACCGCGCGAACCTGGCTCGGTCGAGGCCGGTGCGGCGAATGGAGAGCCATCCGGAGAGGGGTCATCGTGGTCGGCGTCCTTGGTCGTCAGCGGATGCGGGAGGCGGCGCGCCAGCCGCCTCCCGCGGTGGGATCAGTGAGGGATCCCGAGATACGGCCAGCTCGACTGGTAGTCGTTGTGCGGGCCGACGCAGTCGGACGGCACGCCGCCCGTCGCATCACGCTCCGGGAAGAGACCCAGCGGGTCGCCTCCGGTCGTGATGTTCAGCTCGACGTCGATCACGTCGTCGGTCAGGCGGCGCCCGTTGAGCGGACCGACCGCATGGGTCGACGTGTCGTAGGTGAGGACGTCGGGGATCAGGACCGACGCGAGCGCCGCGGCCTCACCGGGGAGGTACGGGCCCTCGCTGTCCAGCGCGGACAGGGCCAGGAGCGTGTCCTCGACGTTCGTCCGGAACTTGCCGCCGTCCACGGTCGCCTGCTGGCTCGGTGGCGTGACGTTGAACTGTTCCTTGTCGGCGGCGGTGTGGTTGAAGACGGTGTTGATTGCCGGGCGGCCCATCTGGTCGCGCCCGACCCACGCGCCGTTGATCCATTGCTCGGTCGTCGCCCAGACGCCGATGTGGCGGCCGAGGGCGGCGTCCGGCACCTCGACGATGATCGCCAGGGTGTTCAGGGTCTTGAAGAAGTCGGTCGGATCGGCGTCGCACAGCGTATTCGTGTTCGGGCCGAGACCGAGCGAGCCACGGAACCCGAGGAGGTCGAAGAAGAACGGGTCGGAGCGGAGGCCGGCGAAGAGCTTGCCGCCGGTCGACACGGGAACGGTGTTGCCCGTCGCGCCGGACGCGATCTGGGTCCCGTTGCGGGTCAGCCGCACCGTTTGCTTGCGATCCGGACCGGAGCCGACGGCGGCGAATCGGGCGACGTAGTTGACGTCGGCGACGTTGTCGCCGGTGTTGTCGACGTGGAGCGTGTAGCGGACGTTCGTGCCGAAGGCGAGCGGGCCGAGCAGGCCGGCCGCCGGGCTGACCGTCATCGCCAGCACCGTCTTGCCGGCATTTGCGCCGTCGAAGACGTAGACATCGTTGATGTCGCGGTCGCCCTGGAGCGAGCCGGCCGACAGCGAACCGAGGCTTGGGGCATCGAGGTGGTCGGCGGCGTTCGCGAGGAACGGCGCGGCGCCCACGGTGAGGATGACGGCCGCCGCGCCGAGCGCGGCGAGCCGACGTGTCATGGGCATGGTTCGATCGATCCTTTCTGGACCTGCGTGACGGGCGTCCGCGCCTCCGCGGGGACGGCCCCCTGGGGTCTCGACCGACGGGTGTCGCGACCAACCCACGATCGTTCGGCCGTGGATGCGCAGGCCCCGGCGGTTCGGATGAATCGATCGGGTCCTAGATGACCCTCCCCGGGTTCATGATCCCGAGCGGGTCGAGGGCCGCCTTGATCGTGCGCATCACGTCGATCACGTCGGGGCCGACCTGGTCGACCAGCGCCGCCCGCCGCGACAGCCCGATCCCGTGTTCGGCCGTCACCGTCCCGCCGAGCGCCAGGGCCGACGCGAAGATCTCGTTCCGGACGGTCTCGGTCAGCTCGGCGGCCCGCGGGTCGTCGTGGTCGAAGATGAAGTTCGGGTGGAGGTTGCCGTCGCCCGCATGACCGAACGTGGCGACGCGGACGCCGTGCCGGTCGGCGGCCTCCTGGATCGCGACGAGCAGCTCCGGCACCCGGCCGCGCGGGACGCCGACGTCCTCCATCCGGACGGTGCCCTGCCGCTCGAGCGCACGGAGGGCGAGGCGGCGGGCCTGGCGCAGCCAATCGGCCTCGGTGGCGTCCTGGGCGCGGACCAGGCTGCTTGCCCCGGCGCCTCCGCAGGCGGTCACCGCGGCGTCCAGCTCGGCTTCAGCTGCTGTCGCCGGCAGGTCGCTCTCGATGAGGAGCATCGCCGCGGCCTCCCGGTCGAGACCGAGCTGGAACGCGTCGTCGACTGCTCGGATCGTCTCGCGGTCGAGCAGCTCCAGCGTGACCGGGTGCAGGCCGGCGTTGACGATCGCGGCGACACCCTGGCCCGCCGCGGCGAGGGACGGGAAGAAGGCCAGCAGCGTCGACCGCGGCGGCGGGGCGACGTGGAGCCGGAGGGTCGCCTCGGTGATGATCCCAAGCGTGCCCTGCGACCCGACGAAGAGGTGGGTCAACGCGTAGCCGGCGACGTCCTTCACGTTGCGGCCGCCCGTCCGGATCACCCGGCCGTCGGCCAGGACGACCTCGAGCCCGAGGACGCTGTCGCGGGTCTGGCCGTACTTGACGCAGCACAGCCCGCCCGCGTTGGTCCCGAGGTTGCCGCCGATCGAGCAGATCTCGTAGCTCGCCGGGTCCGGGGCGTAGAAGAGGCCCTCCGCGGCCACCGCGGCCTTCAGCTCGGCGTTGAGGATGCCGGGCTGGGTCACCACGACGAGGTTCTCGCGATCGATCTCCAGGACCCGGTTCATCCGGGTCAGGGCGATCGTCAGGCCGCCGTCGATGCCGGCGGCGCCGCCGGACAGGCCTGAGCCGGCCCCGCGGGGGACGACCGGGACGCGATGCTCGGCGGCGAGGCGGACGAGCACCGCCACCTCGGCCGTCGATGCCGGGAGGGCCACCGCAAGGGGCAGCCCGGCGTGGAGGTAGGCCGTCTCATCGTTCCGATACGACTCGCGATCCGACTCGTCCGTCAGCAGGCGGAGATCGGGCAGGGCCGCCCCGATCGCGGCGAGGAGCGCGGGGCCGGCACTTTCGGCGGCGGTCGATCGCGGGGCGGACGATGTGGCCATCGTCGGCAGTCTATCGGGCGATCGACCGAGGGCCGAGCGGGTCGTACGATTCCGGCATGCGGCTCAACTGGGCCTTGCCGCGCGCCGCCCTCCTCGCGGTCGCCCTGCTCCTGACCCTCGCCACCTCGTTCGAGCTCGCCCTGGACGCCCGTTCGCGTCTTTCCGGGCCGGAACCGCTGGGTGGCCGACCGGCGACGGTCGGCGCCTCGCCGGGCGATTCGGCCGTCGCCCAAACCGTCATGCCACGCCAGGGGGCCGTAGCCCCCGCAGTCGACGCGATCCATCCGGGCTCGGTCAACGCGACGAGCATGAACCTGACGGCCGAGTACGCGGCGACGATCAACCTGAACTTCGGGACCCGGGCGTTCAAGGTCAACGAGCTCATCGTCGTGACCAACACGTCTGGCAAGGCGATCGACCGCCTCGAGCTCAACACGGTCGCCGCCCGCCTCGGCGGGATGCGGGTCACCCGAGCGTCCGTCGACGATGTCGCCGTCTCCCCGACCGTCACCGATCAGACCATCCATTTGCCGCTCGGCGGTGTGCTCGACCCGGGCGCCCAGGCGCGCGTCCGGGTGACCTACCTGTCGACCCTCCGCAGCACGACGAGCGGCTCCAACTGGCTGTTCACTCGGGCCAACGGGATCCTCGAGGCACATCGTTGGCTGCCATGGATCAGCAGGCCGACGCCGTTCGACCGGCCGAATCACGGCGATCCGTTCGTCACCGGGGTCAGCCCGCGCGTCCGGATCACGATCGCAAGCGACCGCGTGATCCGCTGGGCGACGACCGGCGAACAGGTCAGCGGGAGCGGCCTCGTCAAGACGTTCGAGGCCATCAACGTCCGCGACTTCGCGCTCGCCGGGGCGCCGGACTATGCCGTCCGCTCGGCGACCGTCGGTTCGGTCGTGATCCGCGTCTGGAGCCGCACCGGCTTCGCCGCAGCGACGGTCCTGTCGGCCGCCAAGACCGCGCTGTCGAAGGAGGCGGCGCTGCTCGGGCCGTACCCATACAAGACGTACGACCTCGCCCAGACGGCCGGCGGCTACGGGATGGAGTCGCCGGGCCTGACCTGGATCCCGACCGGAGCCGGCAATCTCGGCTACCTCGTCGCCCACGAAACGGGCCACCAGTGGTTCTACGGGATCGTCGGGGACGACCAGGCCCGCCAGCCGTTCGACGACGAGGCGGCGACCGACTTCGTCGCCCGCTACGTCCTCGGCCTGCGCCGCGCATCGCGTTGCTCCACCGCCCGGCTCGACCTGACGATCTACCAGTACTCGAGCGCCTGCTACTACGAGGACATCTACATCCAGGGCGGGAACCTGCTCGACGACACCCGCAGGGCGATGGGCTCGACGGCGTTCTGGGCCGCGATCCGCGACTACCTCGCGACCTACCGGTTCAGGATCGCCACGACCCAGGCGCTCCTGAAGACGCTCGATGACCACACGCCGCTCGATCTCGGGGCCACCCGCTTCCGGACCCGGTTCCCGAGCTACTACTGAGCCTGTCAACGGGCCGACATCGACGGGTCGACCAGTCACGGTCGAGCGTCGACGCCCGTCACAGCCGCCAGCCGATCGATCGATCGGCCCCCGTGCCCATTGGTGAGAACGATGCCCGCTCGTCCCCGTCATGCACCGATCCTCTCGGTCATCCCCGCGATCGTCGCCGGCACGCTGCTGGTCGGCTGCGCGGCCGCTCCCCCGTCGCCGTCGGCGACGGCGATCGTGGCGTCCGCCTCGCCGGCCTTGACGCCGCCGCCCTCAGCCAGGCCGGTGCCCAGCGCGCCGCCGAGTCTCTCCCCATCGCCGACGCCGACCGCCCCGGGCCCGGGCGAAGCGCCGGCTGGCCCGTGGACCCGGGTCGATTGGATCGCTGCGGGAGACGTTCTGCCGCTCGGCCCGTCCAACGTCGGCGTCTACGGCTGGAGCCGAGGCTACGTCGCGGTTCGGGCGATCGGTGGCGATTCCGGGGACGGCTCGGGCGAGCCGTTCACCCTGACGACCTCGTCGTCGGCCGACGGCCTGCGCTGGACGCCCGCCCGGTCCGCCGACGTCGCCGGGCTGGTCGGCGGCGCCGAGCTCGGGGGCATCGTCGAAGGGCCGGACGGCCTCCTCATGTTCGGGAGACCGCTTCCGGATACCTGCGGTGGACCGCCCACCGTCTCGGCGCTCTGGACGTCGCGCGATGGCGAGACGTGGCGGCGGGTGACGCTGCCGAGCTCCTTCGGGTCGAACCGTGTCGCGACGCTCGAGGGTGGCTCGGCCGGCTATATCGCGACGGGCCTTCGGAGCGATGGCAAGACACCGCTGATCTGGACCTCGGCCGATGGGGCGAGGTGGCGGGTGGCGCCCCTCCCCCACGTGACCAGCGGCTCTCTGCTCGTCGACGGGGGCACGAGCTTCCAGGGCGGACTCGTCGTCGTCGGCGCCTTGGTCGGCCCAGAGGGCTGCGGCGGCGTCAGCTCCATCCATCCATCGATCTGGTGGTCGCGGGACGGCACGAGCTGGACGCGCGAGGCGCTGGCCGGCGCGTCGACGTCGGCCCATGCAACGATGTCGATCCGGCGGCTCAGTGACCACGCCGTCGCCGCCTTCGAGCAGACCGGCGGCGATGAGACGCTTCAGGGCTGGGTGTCGACGGACGGCCGGACGTGGGCTCCCGTCGCCAAGCCCTCCGGCCTTGCTGCCTTCGGGCTCGTTACCGACGGACGCCATGCGGCGACGATCGTCGACCCCGGGAGCGAATCCGGACCGCCGACCGTCGCGACCTTCGACGACCGACTGGTGATGACGACCGTTTCGCAGAGTGGCGACGGGCCCGTCGCCTCGCCGGACGAGCTGGGCTGGACGTTCGCCGTCGGCCCGACCGGCGTCCTTGTCGCGCGCTACGACGGCACTGCCGTCTGGCTGGGCGTCCCGGCGTCCTCGTGACGGGCCGCTGCCACCAATGACCGCGCCCGTCGGTCGCCGGCCAGGGCCTGCGGCATCTGGCGGACGTCCTCGGGCAGGAAGGGCCGCCAGATGCGCCAGGCGGTCACGAGCCAACCCGACACGGCTCGCTCGAGCGGGCCCCAGCGGAAGCCGTAGCCCTCGCGGATTGCCGGTGGCAGCAGCCCGACGGCGGGCCAGAGGCTCCAGGCGTAGGCGGTCGCCGGCACCCGGGCGAGGGCCGGGATCACCGGACCGAGCGGCGGATGGAGGACCGCATCGGCGAGCTCGCGGGCGGTCGAGTCGACCCTGACCTGGCCGTGGGGTCCGATCGAGCGGTCGAGATAGGCCTCGAAGGCGTCGAGGTCGGGCGGGAGCAGGGCTGCCGGGATCCCGAACGCACGACCGATCGGGCGCGTCTCCGCGTAGTAGCGCTCCCGACGGTCGCGGGGCAACCGCGCGAGCCAGGCGTCGGCCACGACGATCGTCGAGTCGACCAGGGTCGCGTGGACCCACAGCGACAGCTCCGGGTCGCGAGCGCGATAGGTCGGGCCGGTGATCGTCCGGTGGAGCTCGTTGAGCCGGCGGATCTCCGCCCGTGCCACGGTCCCCGTCCCGTAGACGATTCGCAGATAGCTCCGCAGCGTCCCCTGGAGGCGCCGCCAGGGGTCCGCGCGGAAGTCGCTGTGGTCGGCGACGCCGGCGGCCACCGCTGGGTGCGCGAGCTGCATCAGCAGCGCCCGCGGTCCCGCCCCGAGCAGCAGCATCGCTTCTCGGTTCAGCGCCCACGCCTCCGATCCGGGACCATAGAGGCCCCGGACGTCGTCATCGTCGACGGCGTCGCTGGCGGCGGGCTTGGTCATCCGGGTCCGTGGCACGAGCGAAGGATCGGGCATGGGACGGTGGGGCGCCGAGTTCGACCCGGACCGGCTGGCAGACCTCGAGACCGGGATGTGGAAGGCTTACTACCGGCGGCAGCCGGCGCGGCTGTTCGGGCTGCTCGTCAAGGGCGTCCGCGAGCAGGCCCGCACCTCCTGGCCGCGGGCTCTCGCGGCGAGCCTGTTCTGGACGAGAGCGGCGGCGCAGTTCGCCCGCTCGACCGGCGACTACGACCGCTTCGCGCCCGACATCGCCCGCGGCTATCGACTCCTGGGACTGCCGCCGAGCGTCGACGCGGAGGAGGTTGCCCGGCGCGAGCTCCGCTGGTGGGTCGTCCGCCGCGAGATCGGCCTGGCCGCCGGTCAGGCGGCCGGTGGGGCGATCACCCGGCTCTACGCGGCGCTGTACGAGCTGCCGGAGTCGGCGGTGGCCGAAGCCGGCCGGCTGCGCGGTGAGGCCGCCGAGGTCCGCGACCGCGGCGCGACCGACGATCCGGACGGGCCGACAGGACGCGGGGCGGCCTACTGGGCGGAGGTCGCCCGGCTGCTCCGCGAGTCGTACCGGGAGTTGAAGCGGGCGGTCACAACCCGCTGAGGGGTCTCGATCGCGGCTTCGGTCATGGGGTGACCGAACCAACGAACGAGAGCCAGGTGTTACACGAAGGTCCCGATGAGCACGAGCCTCGCAGGAGTCGGCCGAGCTCAGCCCTCGCCCGGGCGCCGACCGACCACCCACCAGGCGACCGGGAAGGCCGCCGCGGCGAGGATCAGCTTCAGGGCGTCGCCGACGATGAACGGCGTGAGGCCCTGCTTGATGCCGTTCGCCAGGTCCAGGTGCGCCACGGCCATCAGCCACGGCACGCCGACCGCGTAGATCGCGATCTCGCCGATGATCATCGCCCCGATCGCGCCGATGATCCGGCGGTCCCAGCCGAGCTCGGCCAGCCGCCCGACGATCGCCGCGGCGAGGACGAACCCGACGATGTAGCCGCCGGACGCGCCCAGGATCACGTTCACCCCGCCCTTGCCCTCGGCGAAGAAGGGCAGGCCGATCAGCCCGATCAGGACGTAGAGCGCAACGCTCGCGACGCCGCGTCGGAAGCCGAGAGCGCCGCCCACGAGCAGCACGCCGAATGTCTGGCCGGTCACCGGCACCGGCGACCCCGGCACGGGAAACGCGATTCGCGCCGTCAGGTAGATCAGCAGCGCGCCGAGGACGATCAACGCCACGTGCCGGACGCGGCTCCCCATCCGCTCGCCCAGGCGGATCGGGACGAGAAAGTCCGCGATCGTGATGCCGCGCTCGTCGGCCGGCAACCGGTTCAGGCGGGGCGTGGCACTGATCATCGACCGACGAATCCCTCCCTGGACGCGGCTCCGGCCCCCGACCTCCCGCTCCGGTCCGCGCGGCGCGCCGAGTCTACCACCGGCCCTACTCGTGCTGGACCGCCGCGACGATCGCCAGCCGGCTCGCCAGCCGGGCGGGATACCAGGCCGCCGCCATCGATACGGCGACGCCGAGGACGACCGCGGCGGCGAGCGAAGCCCACGGCACGTCGAGGACCGGCGGCCCGCCGCCGGCGAGGACGACCAGGACCGTGGCTGCGAGCAGCCCGGTCACGATCCCAAGGGTCGCCCCGACGATCCCGAGGATCCCGGCCTCGACGACGACCGTTCGCCGGACCTGGCCACGGGTCATGCCGGCCGCCCGGAGGACGCCGAGCTCCCGGACGCGCTCGAGGACGCTGACGGTCAGGGTGTTGACGATGCCGAGCGCGGCGACGATGACGGCGACGATCGCCAGCGCATCGAACAGGCCGAACACCTGGCCGAGCGCGACGTCGACCGCCCCGGCGACCCGCTCCAGCGGGTTCGGCTCGAGGGCCGAGTCGCGGGCCAGCTGGTCGACGACGGGTCGTGCCGTCGCCTCCGCTCCGGGGTCGTAGCGGACCGCCAGGACGTCCGCACCCTCGACCCCGAAAGTCGCGCTGGCATCGGGCCAGCCGATCAGCACCGCTTCGCCGACGGTGCCCGGCAGCGACCGCTCGACCACCCCCACGACCCGCAGGTCGACGACCTTGCCGCCCCCGACCGCCAGGGTCAGCGTCGAGCCGAGGCCCAGACTCGTCCGGTCGGCGATCGCCCGCGGCAGGATCGCGACCCCGCCCCCGTCCAGCGCCGTCAGCGCCGCGGATCGGTCACCCGCGACGAACCGCAGCCGGCCGTCGTCGAGCAGATCCCCGCCCCGGACGGCCGCGGCGTCCATCCGGACGCCGTTCTGGGCAACCTCGAACGACGCGATCGGGCTGACCCTCGCGACGCCATCGGTGGCCGCCACCTCGGCGATCACGTCCTCGTCGAGCGAGACCGGACGGATCGAGGTCAGGAGCTCGTCGCCGGGGATGACCTCGCGCAGCCAGGCCGACGCGGCCAGCCGCGACTGGTGAGCGACCGTGCCCACCGCCACGACCATCGCCAGACCGATCGCCAGGGCCCCGACGGTGAGCGTCGTCCGGCTGCGGTCGCGGACGATCGACGCGCGGGCCAGCCGTTCCTCGAGCCGGTAGCCGGCGCGGAACGGCAGCCCGGCGATGCGGCCGAGCGCGCCGAGGGCCGGCCGGGCGGCGAGGACGGCGGCGAGCAGCACCAGGTAGACGATCGCCGATCGGACGAGACCTTCGGGTCCGATGTCGCGCGGCCAGACGACCAGCCCGCCGATCCCGACGGCGACGAAGACCACGATCAGCCAGCGGAGCCGAGCCCGCCGTGCGGCGGCCGGGTCGAGCCGCTCGCGAAGCGCCTCGACCGGCGGGATCGCGCCGGCACGACGAGCCGGTTCGATGGCTGCGGCGATCGTCACACCGAGGCCGATGACGATGACCGCCACGATCGAGGCCGATCGCGGGTCGACCCGCTCGAACGGGATCGACTGGACGGTTCGCAGCTCCTGGGCCATGAGCTCGGCGAGGAAGACTCCGGCCGCCAGCCCGAGGAGCGCGCCCAGCGCGCCGATCGCCACGGCCTGGGCCAGGACGAACGCCACGAGCTGGCGGCGCATCGCCCCCGCGGCGCGCAGCAAGCCGAGCTCCCGGATGCGCTCCGTGACCGTCATCGAAAGGGTGTTGAAGATCAGGAAGGCGCCGACGAACAGGGCGACGGCCGCGATCAACGCCGTCGTCGAGCGGAAGTCGGCCGTCGACGAGCTGAGCGAGGCGGCCACGTCCGCGGGCGACGACAGGACGTACGGCTGACCCGTCAGGGCGACGCCGATCGCGTTGGCGGTCTCGACCGGGGTCGCGCCCTCCCCGGCGATGATGTCGATGCGGCTGACCGTCGGGTCGGCGAAGGCGCGCTGCATCGTCGCGAGCGGGAGGACGACCGTCCGGCCGGCGGTGCCGACGAGCGGACCGTCGCCCGCCAGGATGCCGCGGACGGTCAGGTCGACCGGGCCGTCGGGGCCCAGGAAGGTCACCGTGTCGCCGAGGTCGTACCCGTCGCTCGCCGCGAGGGTCTGGGTCACGAGGGCATCCAGGCTGTCGTTCCCGGCCAGCCCCGCCCCGGAGGCCAGGACGAGGTCACGGACCCTCGCCTCGGAGTCCGGCTCGATCCCGAGCGCCGTGACCGGCGCCGATGGCGCCGTCTGATCGACGCCCGGCGTGAGATACGTCCGCCTCTCGAGCGCCGGCGCGGCGACGACGACGCCTGGTGCGCCCTCGACGGCCGACAGGCTGTCGGCCGAGAGGCCGGTCGGGCCGAAGGCCTCGACCCGGAGATCGGCGCGGCCGACGAGGTCGCGGACGGTCCGGTCGATCGACGCGGTGATCCCGGCGTCCGTCGCGAGCGACGCATACAGCACACCGACGCCCAGCGCGACACCCACGATCGACAGGAAGGTCCGGCCGCGACGGGCGGCGAGGCTCCGGAAGGCGAGCGAGGTCAACCCGCTCACAGCTCAGAGCCCGAGCTCGGCGAGGCGGCTGACGAGCGGCGCCGTGTCGTGATCGTCGCGGCGGCCGAGGACGATCTCGTCGCGGATCCGGCCGTCGCTGATGACGAGGACGCGGTCGGCGTAGGCCGCGGCCTTCGAGTCGTGGGTCACCAGGACAACGGTCTGGTGTCGCTCGACGCACGACCGCCAGAGCGCCTCGAGGATCTCGGTCCCGGTCGTGTAGTCGAGGTTGCCGGTCGGCTCATCGGCGAAGAGGAGCGCCGGCCGGGTGACGAGCGCCCGGGCGATCGCGACGCGCTGCTGCTCGCCGGCCGACAGCTGATCGGGCTTGTGGTGCTCCTTGCCGGCCAGGTCGACGAGGGCGATGACGTCGCGGATCCGGTCGGCCAGCTCGCCGTCGCTGGCGTCGGACCCGGCGATCGTGAATGGCAGCGCGACGTTCTCGGCCACGTCCAGCAGCGGGATCAGGTTGAACGACTGGAAGACGAACCCCGTCCGATCGCGTCGCAGCTTCGTGGCGGCGTCATCGCCCAGCTGGCTGATCGTCTCGCCCTGGAGGACGACCTCCCCGGCGGTCGGTCGGTCGAGCCCTCCGAGCAGCTGGAGGAGCGTCGACTTGCCCGAGCCCGACGGGCCCATCAGGGCGACGAACTCGCCCTCGTCGACGCTGAGGGAGACGCCGCGCAGCGCGTCGACCGTGGTTGCCCCGAGCCGATAGCGCTTGGCGAGGTCGTGTGCCTCGAGGATCGCGGCCATCCGCCCGAGTGTAGCCGGGCGGGGTGGGCCGGCGAGGACGGGCCGGCCCGGCGCTGTCCTGGCGGCCGGAGCCGTCAGTTGCCGAGGAAGAAGCCCGTCACCCCGGCCACGACCGCCTCGAACAGGCCGGGCGGCGTCGACGGGTCGACGACCCGGAGGCTCGCCTCGGCGGTCCCGGGGGTCGCGTCACGGACCGTCCCGGGCGGCGGCCCGTTGCCGCTCGCGCCACCGTTGCCGTTCTCGGCTCCGTTGCCATTGCCGGAGTCGTCCCGGCCGCCCGGCCCGAACCCCAGGCCTTGATCGGCCCGGTCCGGGTCGATCCTGACCGTCGCGGCGGGCACGACCTCCGGCGCCGGCGTCGGCGTCGGCTTGGGCGTGGGCTTCGGCGTCGGTTTCGGCGTCGCAACGGGGCGAGGCTTGGCTGTCGGCTTCGGCGTGGGCTTCGGGGTCGGCTTCGGGGAGGTGCTCGTCGAGCCGCACCGGTCGGCGAAGATCACCGTCCACATCTTCTTCCCGGTCGGCCCCTTGTACGCGCCGATCCCGATCACGTCCCACGACTTGCCGAGGATGTTCGCGCGATGGCCGGGCGAGTCCATGAACTGGCGCTGGATCGTCGTGGTCGCGACGTCGTCCGGGTAGTTGTTCCAGCCGATGTTCTCGCCGGCGATCTTGTAGCAGTAGCCCTTCTGGTCGAGCACGTGGAAGACGTTGTAGCTGTGTCCGAGGATCGTGTGGCCGAAGTAGTTCCGGACGATCATGTCCTTGCTTCGCCAGCGGGCGACCGAAGCGAGGGTGGAGTCCACCCTCAGCGCGCGGAGACCGGCCGATGCGCGGGCCTGATTCGTCAGGGTCAGGAGCTGGCGCTCGGAGGCGGAGCTGAACGCGTTGACGTCCCAGGCGAGCGTCGTCTTCGGCAGGGCGAGGAGACCGATCGACGTCAGCCCGAAGGCGACGGCCAGCATGACCGCCAGGCGTCGCGCTCCGCGTCGACCGAGGACGCGAGGCTCCGGGAACAGGTGCGGCTGGACGGCAGGGCCGGGGATCATCGACGGTCTGGTCTCGTTCGGTCGCCGGGTGGGGGGTCCGGGGTCGTTCGACCGTAGGCCGAGCCCGCCGCGGCGTCCGCGGCGCGATGGTCCCGGCGCGGCGGGTCACGGGTACCAGGATTCGCACCGCTCCTCGGCGGAGGTCAGCGGACCGCTCGTAGCCCTTCGCCACCTGACCGGACCGCACCGCCACGGGTGGGCGAACCTGAGCGGTTTTCTCTGCTGACCGAACAGGAATCCGCGTCACGGCTCCGTTCGAGGGAACGAGGGCATCCTGGGAAGGAGCAGGCGGGTTCACGCTGGTCATCGAGGCCGCGGGATGGCCCTTGCCAGCGGTATCCCGAGGTCCGACAAGCCTCGAATTCCCCATTTCTGTTCGGTGAAGAGAGAAACCTGCGTTCCGAGGTCAGATCCCCGCGCCCGTCAAGGTCCTCAGCGCAGCGCGCCCTCCAGTGCCACCCGCGCGTCGGTACCGGGATCGCGGTCCTTCACGATCAGGGCCGTCGCGATCGACAGCCCGCGCGCCGCGGCCCACGGCCCGGGCGCCGGGCGCGAGCCCGGGACGACGATGCAGCCCGGCGGGACGACGAGCGGCTGCTCGCGCGTCCCGACGAGCTCGCGCCGGCGGACGAGGTCGAACAGGCGCGACGTCCCGGTGAGCGTGACGCCGGCCCCGATGACCGCGCCCCGGCCGACCAGGACGCCCTCGAGCAGCTGCGACCCTGCGCCGACGAAGACGTCGTCCTCGACGATCACCGGGCGCGCCCCGGCCGGCTCGAGCACGCCGCCGATCGTGACCCCCGCTGCGAGATGGACCCGCTCGCCGATCTGGGCGCACGAGCCCACCAGGACATGCGAGTCGACCATCGTCCCGGCTCCGACCCAGGCGCCGACGTTGACGTACGACGGCGGCATCACGACGACGCCCGGGGCCAGGTACGCCCCGTGCCGGATGGCCGTCCCACCGGGCACGATCCGGCGATCCGGACCCGGGTCGATCGGGGGCAGCGCCGCGCGGTCGCGGAAGACCAGCGGCCCGACGTTCCAGGTCGTCGTCGTCCGATCCGCGAATGCCGCCAGGATCGCCTCCTTGGCCTCGGGGTTCACCCGCCAGCCATCGGGCGACGCGGTGTCGGGCTCGGCCGCGCGGACCCGGCCGGCCGCCAGACCGACGAGGACCTCGGGCCCGGCCACCGGGTCCACGACCGCGCTCGCGAGGCTCATGCCGGGACCTCGTCGCGAGCGTTGATCCGGCCGCCGGCTGCCTCGGCGAGGCCGAGCGCCCGGAGCGCCCCCAGCAGCTCCACCCGGGAGGACGGCGCCAGGGGCAGGAGCGGGAGTCGGACGGAGTCCGCGTCCAGCAGGCCCATCAGCGCCAGGGCAGCCTTGACCGGGACCGGGTTCGGGCCGCCGGCGAAGTTCGCGAGGAACAGCGGCAGCCAGCGCTCGTGGATCCGACGCGCGCCGTCCCAGTCGCCAGCCGCCGCGGCCGAGCACAGCGCGACGAGCTCGCCCGGGATCTCGTTGCTCGCCACGGACACGACCCCGTCGCCTCCGAGGGCGAGCACGGGCAGCGTCCAGGCATCGTCGCCCGCCAGCACGGCGACGTCGCGCGGGCGATCGCGGCAGATCCGGGCGATCTGATCGAGGGTCCCGCTGGCCTCCTTGATCGCGATCACCCGGGGGTGCTCGGCGAGCCGGAGGAAGACGTCGGCCGGGACGTTCGTGCCCGTCCGCGACGGGACGTTGTAGACGACGATCGGAAGGTCGCCGTCGTCGGCGATCGCCCGGAAATGGGCCTCCAGCATTCGGCCGTCCGGCCGGTTGTAGTAGGGCGCGACGACGAGCGCGGCGTCGGCCCCGAGGGCGGCCGCGCGACGCGTCGCGGCGATCGTCGCGGCGGTGTCGTTCGTGCCGGTCCCGGCGACGACCGGGACGCGCCGGCGGGATGGCCGCTCGGCCGCGGTTTCGACGGTCATGGCGATGATCCGGTCGCGTTCGACCGCGGTCAGCGTCGGCGCCTCCCCGGTGGTCCCGCACGGGACGAGGCCGTCGATCCCGGCGAGGATCTGCCAGCGGACGAGTCGGCGGAGGCCGTCGTCATCGATCGTCCCGTCGGCGGCGAACGGCGTGACGAGCGCGGTGAGCGCACCGCGGAGGACCGGACGAGGACCGGGCGAGGTCCGATCGAGGATGCCCATGGGGAGCGTTCTCCTTCCTGTGACTTCGAGAGGTCAGGCCGCCGGCTGCGCCGGCGACTCGGGGGCGGCGTGCCGGCGTGCGGCGATCAAGTCGTCGACGACGGTGTCGAACGGGTGGAGCCCGGGCTGACGCGGTTGGGCCCGCAGCCAGTCGATGGCCGCGAGCGCTCCGGCCGCATAGCCGGACCGGTCACGGGCGGTGAGGCGGAGCTCGATCGTCTCGCTCGGCGAGTCGAGGCCAACGAGATGGAGGCCCGGCATCGCCCCCGATCGAACGACGGCGACCTCGACCACGGCGATCGGCAGATGGGGCGCGATCCGGCGGACGAGCTCACGGGCTGTCCCCGACGGCCGATCCGCCTTGGCCCGGCGATGCCATTCGACGACCGAGGGATCGAAGCCGCCGATCGCCGCCGCCAACGACGACGCCTCCTCGACCAGGCGCAGGAAGACCGCCGCGCCCATGGCGAGGTTCGGAGCGACGACGGCCGCCGCGGCGCTGCCCCGGAGTCGCGACGCGACCGCCGCGCGGTCGTCCGCCCAGCCCGTCGTCGCGATGACGAACCGCCGGCAGCCGGCGGCCAGGCCCGCCTCGACGTTCGCCAGGACCGCCTCGGCGCGCGACGCGTCGACGATCACGTCGACGGTCGGCTCCGTCCGGGTCAGGTTGCGCGGATCGTGCCGACCGCTCCGTGGCCGGCCGCGGATCGTGGCCGGTTCGCCGCGCGCCCGGAGCGCAGCCTCGATCGCCGTGCCCAGCGGGCCGTCACCCAGGATGATCGTCGACATCGGTTCGGCCTCCTCGTCATCGAGGAGCCGGCGGGATCGAAGGAGCCAGGAATCAACGAGCCGCGGTCACCTGGTTGGTGTCCGCGGCCCCTGGAGCCTCCGTGCCCGGAGGCTCCTGTTCGGTCGTTCGCTTGCGCGCCGTTCAGAGCCCCAGGGCCCGTGCCTCCCGGCAGGGCCGCCAGAGCTTCTTCTTGGCCTCGTCGGTCAGGAAGATGCGGCGCATGTGAATACTTTGCAGCCCGATCCGCAAATATGCAAGCGGCAGCTCGGTTGCCGTTCGGAATCCATCGTCGGCCCCTAACTCCCGAACGCCGCCGCGAACGCCGAGTAATTCGGTTCGATCGGCACACCGAGGCCGTCACTGCCGGCGCCCTCGTCGCCGAGCGCGAACCGTCGGGCATCGGGCGTCTTGACGCCGTTGCCGGACAGGATCGCCACGACCTCATCGCCGTCGCGGATCACGCCGCGCGCCCGGGCCGCCTCGATCGCCCCGACGGTCACCCCGCCGGCCGTCTCGACGAAGATCCCCTCGGCCGCCGCCGTCCGCCGGATCGCCGACGCAGTCACGGCATCCGGGACCGCCTCGATCGATCCGCCGGTGCGGCGCGCCAGCTCGAGCGCCCCGCCTCCGTCCGCCGGCGACCCGATCGCGAGCGAGCGCACGATCGTGTCCGGCGTTCGAACGGGCCGGATCTCGTCGACGCCCTCGGCGAACGCCGTCGCGACCGGCGCGCAGCCCTCGGGCTGTCCGCCGACGAATCGGACGACCCCTGGCTCGACCAGGCCGATCTCGACGAGCTCGTCGAAGCCCTTGGCGATCTTCGTGAACATCGATCCGGACGCGATCGGCCCGACGAGGACGTCCGGCAGGCGCCAGCCGAGCTGCTCGGCAACCTCGAAGGCGATCGACTTGCTGCCCTCGGCGTAGAACGGCCGGAGGTTGACGTTGACGAACGCCCAGCCCTCCTCGTCGGCGATCTCGAGGCTCAGCCGATTGATCTCGTCGTAGGTCCCCTCGACGCGGACGACGGTCGCGCCGTAGCTCAGGGCGTGTTCGACCTTGGCCGACTCGAGATCGGCCGGGACGAAGACGAAGGCGCGCAGCCCGGCGGCAGCCGCGGCCGCGGCGGTGGCCCCAGCCAGGTTGCCGGTCGAGGCGCAGGCGAGCGTGTCGAAGCCGAACTCGACAGCACGGGCCGTGGCGACCGCGACGACGCGGTCCTTGAAGCTGAGCGTCGGGTTGCGGGTGTCGTCCTTGAGGTGGAGCGTCGTGCCGGCGCCCAGGCCCAGCTCTCCGGCGAGGCGCTCAGCTCGGACGAGCGCGGTCGACCCGACGGCGAGGCCGCGCTCCGGAGCGCGTTCGACGGGGAGCAGCTCCAGGTAGCGCCAGATTCCCGGCGCCCGCCGTGCGATCGCATCGCGGGTGAGGGTGGAGCGAGCGATGTCGTGGTCGTACTCGACCTCGAGCGGTCCGAAACAGGCCGGACAGATGAAGCTCGGGCCGAGCGCCTCCGGCCGGCCGCAGGCGCGACAGCGCAGGCCGCGGACGTGGGATCGCCGCTGGGGCAGCGCGTCGGCCGGTGCGGCATCCGGCGGGGCAGCCGGTTCGGCGGGCGGCGTGGATTGCACTGGTCGGATCGCTGTCTCGAGGGTCATGTCGATCGTCGTCTCCGTTTGCGGAGGTCGATCGCCGGGGCCCCTGGAAACCGAGAGACCCTTCCCGGAGGAAGGGCCTGGGAGGGATCCCTTATCTCGCAGGAGGACCTGCCCGGATTTGGCACCGTGCCGGCATCGCTGCCGGTCGGTTGTCGGGCTTCACAGGGCCGGTCCCTCCGCCACTCTTGATAAGAGTCTTCAGTTGTGATGCGGATGGTAGGCGCCGGCGACCCAATCGGTCAACGACGTTCCCGTCCGGGGCGAAGGGCGAACGGCCGGATTTGCAACGCTTCCTGCCATTGAGGGTCGCCCTGGGCCGACCTATGCTGGGGCCCGCCGAACGTGCGGCAATTTGGTGTGCGCGGAGCTGAATCGGCCGACAACGATGAAGCCGGTCTCCGTCCAGGTCATCACATACGCGCCGACCATCTTCGCCCATTGCCAGCATTGCGAGCTGGCGTTCTCGGAGATGGGGATCGGCGAACGCCTGCGCCAGCGCGAGGCGGCGGAGGCCCTGCCCGACGACCTGCGGGAGGAGTACCAGGTCGTCTCCGACTGGGTCCACCGGCTCATCGACCGGCACGGCTCGAGGATCCGCGTGGACGTCCTCGACGCCGCGTCCATCCGCGGATTCGCCGCGTCACTCCGTCATCGCGTCGGGCGCTACCCGGCCGTCGTTGTCGACGGCCGCGAGACCTGGACCGGCCTTGACTTCGATGCTCCGGATGCCGCGATCGACCGGAGGGTCGGGGCGGCAGACCGCGGGCCGGTCGTACCGAGCGCTCCCTGACTGGAGGTGCCCATGAGCTCCCTGTGGATCGTGGTCATCGGTGTCGTCGTCATCTACGCGGCGTACACGTTGTACGCCCGGCGGATCGACCGCACGGTGATCGCATCGGATCCCAACAAATCGACGCCGGCCCGAATGTACATGGACGGCGCCGACTTCATGCCGACGAGCCGGTTCGTGCTGTACGGCTACCACTTCAAGTCGATCGCCGCAGCCGGGCCGATCGTCGGGGTGATCACCGCGGCAAACCTGTGGGGCTGGCTGCCGTCGATCCTGTGGCTGATGATCGGGGTCAGCTTCATCGGCTGGGCGAGCGACTACAGCGCGATCATGATGGCCGTCCGGAACGACGGGAACTCGCTCAGCGCGATCGCCCACCGGCTGATCTCGCCGCGGACGCGGCGGATCCTGTTCGTGTTCATCTTCTTCTACCTGCTGCTGATCGCCGGCGCCTTCGTCGGGATCATGGCGGCAATCCTCGCCTCGCGGCCGGACGTGCCGTTCGGCATCCTCGTGCTCGCGATCATGGGCTTGTTCGGGGGATACGCGATCTACCGGATGCGGATGAGCATCATCGGGGTCACGATCCTGACCGTCGGGCTGACGATCGCGGCCATGGCGCTCGGGCCGCTCGGGGCGACGTTCGAGACGGGCAAGGCGCCGAACTGGTCGACGGCGCCGATCGCCGGGGCCGTCAACTCGTTCAACACGTCGATCAATGCCGGTCCGCTCTGGACCACGGTCGACCCGACGAATGCCGATCCGCGGATCCCGGCGCCCGGAGCCGACGGCAAGAGGCCAACCACGCCCGCGTACAACGCAGCGAGCGGGGAGATCAACATCCTGCCGAGCTTCCTGCTCGCGTCGCTGCTCCTGCTGATCTTCAGTTACATCGGCGCGAACACGGCGATCTGGAGGTTCGCCCAACCGGTCAACTACATCGGGTTCTGGATCACGGCGATCGTCATCCTGGTCAGCGCGGTCGGCGCCGTCCTGGCGCCGTTCACGAACGCGAGCGTCGCGGCGTTCAAGGTCGATGCGTTCAAGGGCTTCGCGCCGACGATCGCGGGAGGCGCCCTCCAGCCGCTCTGGCCGATGCTGTTTGTGACCATCGCCTGCGGCGCCATCTCGGGCTGGCATGCCCTGTTCGGCTCGGTCGGGACCGCCCGCCAGCTCGAATACGAAACCGACGCGTTGCCGGTCGGCGGCGGGGCGATGTTCTCGGAGAACACGCTGGGGCTCTTGTCGCTGACGGCCGTTGCGATCGCCGGCGGCGCAGGCGCGGGTGCGTTCGCCGCGGGCGTCGGGAACCTGATCAACGTCGCCTCGTTCGGGGCGATCGGCGTCCCGTTCGGAACCGCGCTCGGCTTCGGCGCGTTCGTCGTGATCGTGCTGACGGTCGTTCAGCTGGTCTTCCGCGTCATGCGCGTCACGCTCGGCGAGTGGCTCGGCGATCGCTGGGTCGGCTTCAAGAACCAGCACGTCGCGTCGGTGACCGGCATGGTGCTGTCGATGGCGCTGGTTCTCTCGGGGACGTGGGTCTACCTGTGGCAGCTGTTCGGCGCGTCCAACCAGCTGCTGGCCGCTCTCAGCCTGCTCCTCGTAACGGTCTGGCTGCGGTCGGTCGGAAAGAACCCGGCCTACGCCGGCATCCCGATGGTGTTCATGTACGTGACCACGATGGCCGCCACGGTCGTCACCGCGTACAACCTCTTCGTGACGATCGCGACCCGCCCCGGCCAGGCGCTGATCTCCGTGCTCGGCGCCTGGGCGATGGTCGCCGTCTCGATCCTGCTGCTCGTCGCCGCGGCGTTGATCGCGTGGGACGCGTGGCAGGCGTGGAACCGCTATCGGACGGCGCCGCCGGAGGAGGCGCGCGTCCCGACCGCGGCCTGACGTCCGTTGCTGCATTCGATCGCCCGGAGCCCGCATCGAGCGGGCTCCGGGCCGAGATCAGCGCTGGGTGAGGGTCGCGGCGAGCTGCCGGATCGGGGTCAGGAGCGCGTCGGCGCCGACGGGCCTGTCGCCGGCGGGGCGGACATGAACCTCCAGGTGCGGCACGACCGGCTGGACGGTCAGCTTCCAGACGCCACCGCTCGCTGCGCCGAGCGCCTCCCACGTCGAGCGGATGGCCGCCTCGTCCGCACCCGGGCCGGCGACGGCGACGCATCCTCCTGGCCAGTCGAGGCGGTGCCAGCCGGTCTCCCCGCCGCCGTTCGTCGCCTGATCGTGCCCGTCCGCCCGACCTGTCCAAGTGCGCGGGTCCCGGACCTCCATGCTGAACCGCGGGGGCCGGACGAGGCTGGCGCGGACGATCAGGAAGTCGCGCCGGCCGCGCCAGCGAGCAAACGCCCACAGCAGGCTGACGTCGCGCGGCTCGAGCACGGCCAGGACGGTCGCCTCCCGGAATGGCTCCGCCGGCTCGACGATCCGGAGCTCCACCGCGGAGCTGCCGAGCCAGCGGAGCGTCGTCCGGCGGCCAAGGAGCGGCAGGCCGCGCTGCAGCCAGCGCAGCAGGTCGTTGCCGATCCGGATGTTGCGTTGCGTCCCCAGCGCGAACCACAACATCACGAACAGGATCAAGCCGATCGCGATCGACGGTCCGAACGCCTCGAGCGGGGGCATACAAGAACGGTATGAACGAGCAGGTTCGCGGTCAACGCTCATCCGGCCTTCGCGCCGCCCTCCGCGAGTTCGCCTACGGGATGACGGGCTACGAGTTCGCCCGGCATGCCATCGAGACCCGGGCGGCGCTCGAGAACCTGTTCATGGTCGTCGTCGTCGGCGACATGATCGGCGTGCCGGTGATCCCGCCGTACTACTCGCTGCGCCTGCTGCCCCTCGTGACGCCCGACATCGTCCGGTGGAAGCGGCGCGTCCTCCGCGAGCGCGACTTCACCGATCTCCACGACCATCACCTGCACGGGGTCTGAGGACCCAGGAAGGAGCTCCCATGCCCGACGATCCCCGACCCGCCGAGCCCGGGGCGAAGGAGCCCAAGGAGCCCGGCCGCCTCAAGGGCATGCTCGGTCACCTCCGCGAGGTGACCTACGGGATGGCCGCCCATGACATGACTCGCCACGCGCTCCGGACGCGGGCCAGCATGGAGCACCTCTTCATCCTGACGACGATGGGCGACATGCTGGGCGTGCCGATCCTGCCGCCCTACTATTCGCTCCGCCTGCTCCCGTACGCCGTCCCCCAGATCGCGACCTGGAAGCGCCGGATGCTCCGTGAGAAGGACCTCACGGACGCGATGTTCTGATCGTGGCGACGCAACCGGCCGTGGGCTCACCCGACCGCCCGGCGGCGACCGGCTCGACCCAGCTGGCGGCCACGTTCCGCGACCACCCCGAGCGGCAGTACGTGATGTTCGGCGGCAAGGGCGGCCTCGGGAAGACGACCTTCTCGGCCGCCACCGCGTGGTGGCTGGCCCAGCAGGGCAAGAAGGTCCTCGTGTTCTCGGTCGACCCGCAGGCGAGCCTGTCCGACATCTTCCAGCAGGACATCTTCGGCAAGGGCCCGGTCAAGATCACCGACAACCTGTGGGCCCAGGAGATCGACGCCGACCGCCACATCCGCGAATACCAGGACGAGGTCCGCCAGAAGATCCGCGACATGTACGGCCTGGACGAGGTCCCGCCCGAGATCGAGGATTACATCCAGGCCACCTCGGCAGAGCCGGCAATGGAGGAGTCGGCGATCTTCGACTCGGTCGTCGACATCGTCAACCAGGGCGACTACGACTACTACATCTACGACCTCGTCCCGCTCGGCCACGCCCTCTACTACCTGTCGATGGCCAAGGTCTACGACGAGTGGATCGGCAAGATCACGAAGCTCCGCGAGCAGATGCGGGAGTACGAAGAAGTCGCCGCGCGGATGAAGCGCCAGAAGGAGGTCGACGAGGACGAGATCCTCAAGGAGCTCCAGTTCATCCGAGGCCGGATCAACAGCGCGTCGCGGATCCTGACCGACCGGACGAAGACCGCCTTCTACTTCGTCGTCATCCCCGAGCAGATGATCCTGATCGACACGAAGAAGGCGGCCGAGCTGTTCGCCCGGTTCGACGTCCCGATCGGCGGCTATGTCGTCAACCGGGTCATCCCCGAGGAGCTCGGCGAGCAGCAGATCCCGGCCTATCTCCGCAACCGGATCGCCATGCAGAAGAGAGAGCTGGACCAGATCCGGGGAGCGTTCGGGAACCAGGTCCTCGGCTACGTGCCCGAGCTGGAGCGCGACGTCACCGGGCTGCCGATGATCGAGCGCGTCGCCGGCCTGCTCTACGGGTCATGAGGAGCGCCCGATGACGACGACCTCCGATCGCCCGACCGCCGACCTGGTCGAGACATCGATGGCCGACTTCGTGACCGGCCACCCCGGCCTCCGCTACGTCTTCTTCGGCGGCAAGGGGGGCGTCGGCAAGACCGTCATGGCGGGGATGAATGCGGTCCACCTGGCCCGATCCGGCAAGCGGACCCTGCTCGCCTCGACGAACCCCGTTCACTCGCTGTCGGGCCTGCTCGGCCAGGACGTCTTCGGCAAGCCGACGGCCGTGACCGGCATCGACAACCTCTGGGCCTACGAGATCGACACGCGCGACGCGATCGAGCGCTCGAAACGCGAGATCCGCGAGAAGATCCAGTGGTTCCTGAAGTTCGCCGAGATCTCCACCAAGGCCGACGAGTTCGTCGAGGCGGCCACGATGAACCCGGCGTTCGAGGAGTCGGCGATGTTCGAGAACATGGTCGACCTCATGTTCGAGGACGCCTACGACGTCTACGTCTTCGACACCGCCCCGACGGCCAACGCCCGACGCCTGCTCGGCATGTCGAAGGTATATGGCCTGTGGGTCGAGAAGATGCTGAAGTCCCGCGAGGAAGCGCAGACCCTGCGGGAGGCCCTGTCCTTCACGAAGAAGCAGGAAGACGACCCGCTGATGCTCTATCTCGTCGAGTTCCGGGAGCGGATCCGGCACGCCCGGGAGCTCCTGACCGATGCGGAGCGGACGGCGTTCTTCTTCGTGACCTTGCCGGAGGCCTTGCCGATCGCGGTCATCCGCCGGTTCATCGACTGGTTCACCGACTTCGGGATCCCGGTCGGCGGCGTCGTCGTGAACATGGTGATCCGGCCCGAGGCCGGTGAGGCGTCGCCGGACTTCGTTCGGAACCGGATCGAGATGCAGTCTGGCTACCTCGACGAGATCGCCGAGCGGTTCCCCGGCCAGGTCCGGGCCGTCGTCCCGCTGTTCGATTCGGACGTCCGCGGCGTCCCGTCGATCGCCAAGGCAAGCGCGGCCGTCTTCGGCTGAGATTTCTTCAGCGAGAGCCCGCGCCTTTCTCCCACCAGCGAACGGAATTCGAAGTGGGCCCAGGCCAACGGCGCAGCTTTCTCTCACCAGCGAACGGATTCGGAGGCCAGCGCCCCGTCGCTGAGGCAACGCACCGGATCACCTGATCATCAGGCGATGGGCCCCGCGTGAAGAGGCCGCGGATCGGACTCGTCGACGTCGATTCCCGCCCGGGCGCTGAATCCTGTTCGTCAGGGAGGGAAAGCCGCCGACCCCTACCCCGAACGCTCGGCCGCGGCGGCCGGATCGAGTAGACTCCCGTGGCTCGCGCGCCCGGCCGGCGGCCGGTGCGGCGCGATCGTGGTGGCCTTAGCTCAATCGGTAGAGCACTGGATTGTGGCTCCAGAGGTCACGGGTTCGAACCCCGTAGGCCACCCCACCCCCTTCCGTGTGCTCCCGGCGGAGTACCGGCCGGGCGCTCCCGAGCGAACGGCGGACTAGACTTGCCAGACGGCGGAGGCCTCCGCCGGACGGGTCGCCGGCCCATCGACCGATCCGGCGGTCTCAGGCGCTTCTCAGCGACGCCCGGGATGCTCCGCGCGGAGGCCCCGTCGACGGACCGGGCCGCCCCGAGTGGCGACCCCAGCACGGAGCTCCGCTGTCGAATGAGCGAGGCGTCGGATCCCTTTCGACGCGCGGATGCCGAGCCACCAGCCGAGCCGCCCGTCCGCGCCGAAGCCGGAGGTCGCGCTCGCCACGTCGCGCGGACCGCTCGTCGGGCCGCTCCGTTCCTCGCCGGCATCGCCGCGACGCTCGTCGCCCTCATCGCCTACGGCCTGATCAATCCGCCACCCCGACCCCTGACCACGGGCGACGTCAACCAGGCGATCGCGAGCGCGCTCGCGTCCCAGACGCCCGGGCCGGCCCGCTCCGAGCTCGTCTACGCCGCCGTGCGCGGCTCGCTCGTCCTGATCCAGGTGGACGAGACCGCCGACGCGCCGTCGGCCTACGGCCTCGGCGCCGGTGTCGTCGTCAACGACCAGGGTGCCGTCCTGACGGCCCTCCACGTCGTGGACCAGGCGACCGCGATCAAGGTGACCTTCGCCGACGGGTCGGTGTCCGCCGCGAGGATCGCGACGCGCGACCCGGCGACCGACATCGCGGTCCTCCAGCCGGACACGTCACCGCAGAACATCGTCCCGGCGACCATCGGCAACCCGGCCGCGATGCGGATCGGCAGCGAGGCCTACATCGTCGGCAATCCGTTCGGGCTGTACGGATCGCTCAGCGCCGGAGTCGTCTCCGGGCTCGACCGGTCCTTCCAGCAGCCCGGCAGCAACCAAGTCCTGCGCGGGCTGATCCAGGTCGACGCCGCGGTCAATCCCGGCAACTCCGGCGGTCCGCTCGTCGACCGCGGCGGGCGCGTCGTCGGGATCGTCACGGCCCTCGTGAACCCGACGCACGAGGACGTCTTCATCGGGATCGGCCTGGCCGTGCCGATCAACGTCGCCGGCGGCGCCGCCGGTCTCCCACCCTACTGAGCGAACGAGGAGGTGACGCCCTTGGACCAGGAGCCAGGCGCCCGGATCGAGGGCGGCTCGTCGATGGAGCGCCTCCTGTACGAGGTGAAGAAGGTCATCGTCGGCCAGGACCACCTCCTCGAGCGGATGGCCGTCGCGCTGCTCGCCCGCGGCCACCTCCTCGTCGAGGGCGTGCCCGGGCTCGCGAAGACGATGGCGATCAAGACGCTCGCCCAGTCGATCGGCGGTGAGTTCAAGCGGATCCAGTTCACGCCGGACCTCGTCCCCGCCGACCTGGTGGGGACCCGGATCTACAACCAGAAGACGGGCGAGTTCACGACCTCGCTCGGGCCGGTCTTCACGAACCTCCTCCTCGCCGACGAGATCAACCGCGCCCCGGCCAAGGTCCAGAGCGCGCTGCTCGAGGTGATGCAGGAGCGGCAGGTCACGATCGGTCGGGAGTCGCACCAGGTCCCGGAGCCGTTCCTCGTCCTGGCGACCCAGAACCCGATCGAGACCGAGGGCACCTACGCCCTGCCGGAGGCCCAGGTCGATCGGTTCATGCTCAAGGTCCTCGTCGACTATCCGAGCCCGACCGAGGAGTTCGCGATCGTCGAGCGGATGACCGGCCGGCTGGATCGCGTCAACCAGGTCCTGTCGACGGCGGAGCTCGTCCGGCTGCAGGGCGTCGTCGACGGCGTCTACGTCGATCCGGCGCTCATCGAGTACTCCGTTCGCCTGACGAACGCGACTCGGGCCCCGCAGCGGCACGGGATGGCCGACGTCGAGAAGTACATCACCTACGGGGCGAGCCCGCGGGCGTCGATCAACCTGATCCTCACGGCGCGGGCGCTCGCCTACGTCCGGGGCCGCGAGTATGTGCTGCCGCAGGACGTCCTCGACATGACCCACGACGTGATGCGCCACCGGCTCGTCCTGTCGTACGAGGCGCTGTCCGACAACGTGTCGGCGGACCAGATCCTGTCCCACGTCGTCAGCCGGATCCCCGTCCCCGTCGTCCCCCTGCAGGAGCCCGGTGGCGTCCGCGTCGGCGCCTGAGCGCATCCTCCAGCGCCTCGACTGGCAGGTCGTCCGGCGCCTGGACGGCCTGCTCCAAGGCGACTATCGGAGCCTGTTCCACGGCGGCGGCCTCGACTTCGCGGCCCTCCGCGAGTACGAGTTCGGCGACGACGTCCGGGCGATCGACTGGAACGTCACCGCCCGGATGACGACGCCGTACGTCCGCGAGTACCTCGAGGACCGTGAGATCACGGCGTGGTTCCTGCTCGACCTCAGCCCGTCGGTCGACTACGGCACGGTCGCCGCCGGGCGCGAGAAGCGCACCGTCCTCATCGACTTCGCCACGACGCTCGCCCGGTTGTTGACCCGGCGCGGCAACCGCGTCGGGGCGATGGTCTACGGCGCCGACGTGGCCCACATCACGCCGGCCGGCTCGGGCCGGATCCAGGTCCTCCGGCTCATCGAGGACCTCCTCCGCCAGCCCCGCCTCGAGGGGTCGCCAGTGACGAACCTCGGACCGCTGCTGGAGGCCGCCCACCGCCGGATCCGACGGCGATCGCTGATCGTGCTGGTCTCGGACTTCATCGGCGTGCCCGGCTGGGAACGGCCGCTCGAGCTGCTGAACCGGCGCCACGAGCTGCTGGCGGTCCGGCTCGTCGACCCGCGCGAGGTGGAGCTCCCCGACGTCGGACCGGTGATGATGCAGGACGCCGAGACGGGTGAGCAGCTCTACGTCAACACCGCCGACGCCAGGTTCCGGCGGCGTTTCCGGGCCGCCGCCGACGCCCGCGAGGCGGCGATCGCCGCCGCGCTCCGGCGCGCCCGCGTCGAGGCCGTGACCCTGTCGACCGACGACGACCTGGTCCGAGCGATCGTCCGGATGGCGAGCGAGCGCCGGGCCCGGCGGCGGAGGAAGCCGGCGTGACCTTCCTCTGGCCGCTGCTCGTGATCAGCGTCGGCCTCATCCCGCTGGGCGTCGTCGTTGCCCGCCAGATCGACGTCCGCCGCCGCGAACGGCTGGCATCGCTCGGGTCGCCGAGCGCGGCGTCGGCCGCGACCGGCCGGCCCGGCGGCGCCGTCGCGGGGCGGATCGCATCCGCGCTGGTGGTCGCCGCGTTCGTCCTGTTCGCGGTCGCCCTCGCCCGGCCCCAGGCCACGGTCTCGCTCCCGCGCGTCGAGGGCACGCTGGTCCTCACGTTCGACGTGTCGGGCAGCATGGCCGCCGACGACGTGACGCCGACGCGGCTGGAGGCCGCGAAGGCCGCCGCGAAGTCGATCGTCGATCGCCAGCCGATCGGCGTCGTCATCGGCGTCGTCGCCTTCAGCGACGCCGGTCTCTCGATCCAGGAGCCGACCGCCGACCAGACCACGGTCATCGGCGCGATCGAGCGGCTTGGGCCCAGTCACGGGACGTCGCTCGGCCAGGGGATCCTCGCGTCCATCGGGGCGATCGAGCAGGCCGAGAGCGACACGCCGGCCAGCTACTACAGCAACCGCTCTCAGGCGCCGACGGCCCTACCCGCGCCGGTCGCGCCGGGCAGTCATACGGCCGCGGCGATCGTCCTCTTGAGCGACGGCGAGAACAACGAGCGACCCGATCCGCTCGGCGCAGCCCAGGCCGCGGCCGACCGCGGGATCCGGGTGATGACGATCGGCGTCGGGACGCCCGCCGGCACGACCCTCGACCTCGACGGGTTCCGGGTCCAGACCCAGCTCGACGAGGGCCTCCTGCGACAGATCGCGGACGTGACGGCGGGGACGTACCAGCCCGCCGCGGAGCTGGACCCCGGCGCGGTCTACGGGAAGCTGGCCGAGCACCTCGTCGCTCGGGACGAGGAGGTCGAGCTGACCGCGCTCGTCGCGGGCGCCGGGCTGATCGTCTTGATCGCCGGCGTCGCGATCTCCCTCGCCCGGACGGGTCGCCTGCCGTGACGTTCCTCTGGCTGGGCCTGCTCGCGCTCGTCGCGATCGTCCCGCTGCTGATCGCGCTGTACGCGTGGGCGATCCGCCGGCGACGACCATCCGCAGCGCGCTACTCGAGCCTGTCGTTGATCCGCGACGCGCTGCCCGGATCGTCACGCTTCCGGCGCCACTTCCCGTTCGCCCTGTTCGCCGCCGCGGTGACGGCCCTGATCGTCGCCCTCGGCCGGCCGGCCATGGTCCTGAGCGTCCCGACGAACCAGACCACGATCATCCTGGCCCTGGACGTCTCGGGCAGCATGTGCTCGACCGACATCCTGCCGACGCGGCTGGAGGCCGCCGAGGACGCGGCCGCCGCGTTCGTGGCGAGCCAGGCCTCGAACACCCAGATCGGTATCGTCGCGTTCAGCGGCTTCGCGGCCGTGGTCCAGCCGCCGACGACCGACCAGAGGACGCTGACCGACGCGATCCGCAGCCTCACGACCGGGCGCCGAACGGGGATCGGCAGCGGGATCCTCGCCGCGATCGACGCCATCGCCGAGGTCGATCCGACGATCGCCCGGAGCGTCCTCCCCGGCCGTCCCGGAACCGAGCCCGCGCCCGTCGTGCCGGGCGCCTACGCCCCGGACATCATCGTGCTGCTGACCGACGGCGCCAACAACACCGGTCCCGAGCCGGCCGACGCCGCCCGCCAGGCGGCCGACCGCGGCCTGCGCGTGTACACGATCGGGTTCGGGTCGGAGGACGGCGGCCAGCTCGATCCCGTCTGCCGCCGGCAGTTCCTCGGCAACGAGCCCGGCGGCGGGATCGGCGGACCGGCGTTCGCCGCCGGGGGCTTCCCGCGCGGGATCGACGAGCCGACGCTACGGGTCGTCGCGGACGTGACCGGCGGGACCTACTACCCGGCGGCGAGCGCCGCCGAGCTTGAGCACGTCCTGGCCGGGTTGCCAACGACGCTGATCACGAAGCACGAGGTGGTCGAGGTCAGCGCCGGCTTCGTCGGCCTCGGCGGCGCGCTCGCGGCGTTCGCCCTCCTGCTCGGTCGGCTCTGGCGGCCGCTGCCCTAGACGAAGACCTGCCGGGCGACGTCGATCGCCCGATCGATCCCGGCCGCGTCGACGTCCAGGTGCGTCACCGCCCGGAGCGTCCGCGGACCCAGGTCGACCATCCGGACCCCGCGCCGGCGCAGCTCGTCCATGGCGGTGGCGGCGTCGAGCGAGCCGATCAGCTCGATCAGGACGATGTTCGTCTCGACGTGGTCGAGCTCGAGCCGGACGCCGGGCAGGTCCGCCAGCCCATTGGCCAGGCGCCGGGCGTTGGCGTGGTCGTCGGCCAGCCGGTCGACGTGATGGTCCAGGGCGTACAGCGCGGCCGCCGCGATGATCCCGGCCTGGCGCATCGCACCGCCCATCTGCTGCTTCAGCCGCCAGGCCTCGTCGATGAACGCGGCCGACCCGGCGAGGCACGACCCGATCGGCGCCCCGAGCCCTTTGCTGAAATCGATCCAGGCGGAGTCGAACGGAGCGGCCCAGTCCCGTGCGGCGACGCCGCTGGCGACGACCGCGTTCAGCAGCCGCGCACCGTCGAGGTGGGTGGCGAGCCCCCCGCGGCGGGCCAGGTCCGTCACCTCGCGGACCCGCTCGAGGGGCCAGATCGACCCGCCGCCGAGGTTGCTCGTCTGCTCGACCCAGAGCAACCGAGAGCGGGGCATCTCCCGCCATCCCGGCCGGATCGCGGCCTCGGCCGTCGCGGCGTCATACTGGCCGCGCGGGCCGTCCAGCGGCCGGACCTGGACGCCGGCCAGGGCGGCGATGCCGCCGACCTCGAAGTGGATCGGGTGGGCCGTCCGATGCGCCAGGAGTTCGTCGCCGGGCCGGGTGTGGACGCGGATCGAGACCTGGTTGGCCATCGTCCCGGACGGCAGGAAAAGGGCGGCCTCCTTCCCGAGCAGCTCGGCGACGCGCTGCTGGAGCGCGTTGACCGTCGGGTCCTCGAGGAGCTGCTCGTCGCCGACCTCCGCCTCGGCCATCGCCCGGCGCATCGCCGGGGTCGGCCGGGTAATCGTGTCGCTGTACAGGTCGACGTCGATCGGGGGCGTCAATGCATGGCCTCGTGAACGACGGCGTGGCCCTGGCCGCGAGCGATGAGCCAGCGCTTGACCGGATACCCGGACGCTACCCGAAATCGGTCGGTCCGGGCGACGGTTGGCGACGCGCGGCTGGCGGTACGACCTCGCCGTGCGTTCGGGCGGCCTTCCTGTCAGCCTGATGCGATGCGCGTCGCGCTGTTCATCACCTGCTTCAACGACCTGCTGTATCCGGAGGTCGGGCGGGCGACGGTCCGGCTGCTCCGTCGGCTCGGCGTCGATGTCGCCTTTCCGCAGGAGCAGACCTGCTGCGGCCAGATGCATTTCAACACCGGCTATCGCGACGCCTGCGTTCCGCTCGTCGAGCGGTTCACCACGGCGTTCGCCGGGTTCGACGCCGTGGTCACGCCCTCGGCGTCGTGCGCCGCGATGGTCCGCGGCCATCACGCGATCGTCGCCGCCGAGGCCGGCGACGCGGGCCTGGAGCGCTCCGTCGGCGAGGTCGCGCCGCGCGTCCACGAGCTGACCGAGTTCCTCGTCGACGTGCTGGGCGTCGAGGACGTCGGCGCCGAGTTCCGCGAGCGGGTCGCGTATCACCCGACGTGCCATTCGCTCCGGCTCCTGCGGGTCGGCGATCGCCCGCAGCGGCTGCTCCGGGCCGTCCGTGGGCTGGAGCTGGTCGACCTCGCCGGCGCCGAGGAGTGTTGCGGGTTCGGTGGGACGTTCGCGGTCAAGAACGCCGACACTTCGGCAGCGATGGGCGGCGACAAGATCGCCGCGGTCCGCGCGTCCGGTGCCAGCGTCCTCACCTCCGCCGACACCTCGTGCCTGCTCCACCTCGGCGGACTGATCTCGCGCGAGGCGATTCCGGTTCGGACCCTCCACCTCGTCGAGATCCTGGCGGGCGGCGGGGCGCCGGCATGACGGGCGACCCTGCAGCCATGACGAGCCCGCCCGCCGGTGCCGATCCGGGATCCATCCGACCGCTTCCGGCGCCGAGCTTCCGGGGAACCCCGCCGTTCCCGGAGGCGGCCCGCCGCGCGCTCGCCGACGACCAGCTGCGGACGAACCTCCGGCGGGCGACGATGACCATCCGGACGAAGCGCCAGCGGGCCGTCGACGAACGCGATGACTGGGAGGCGCTCCGGGTCGCCGGCGCGGCGATCAAGGACGACGTCCTCGCCCGCCTGCCAGAGCTGCTCATCGAGCTCGAGTCGAACGTGACGGCGGCCGGCGGCGTCGTCCACTGGGCCCGCGACGCGGCCGAGGCGAACCGGATCGTGGCAGACCTCGTCCGGGCGGCGGGCGCGACGAGGTCGTGAAGGTCAAATCGATGGTCACCCAGGAGATCGAGCTGAACGACGCCCTCGCTCGGGCCGGCATCGCGGCCTGGGAGACGGACCTGGCGGAGCTGATCGTCCAGCTCGGCGACGACCTCCCCTCCCACATCCTCGTCCCCGCGATCCATCGCAACCGGACCGAGATCCGCGACATCTTCCGGCGGGCGATGGGCGGCGCCGGCCGGCCCGCCCCGACCGACCTGTCCGACGAGCCGCGGGCGCTGGCCGAGGCCGCCCGACTCCACCTCCGCGAGAAGTTCCTCCGGGCGCGGGTCGCGATCTCGGGCGCGAATTTTGCCGTGGCGGAGACGGGGACGGTGATGGTCGTCGAGTCGGAGGGCAACGGCCGAATGTGCCTGACGCTCCCCGACGTCCTGATCACCGTCATGGGCATCGAGAAGGTCGTGCCGGCGTGGCGCGATCTCGAGGTCTTCCTGCAGCTCCTGCCGCGGTCGTCGACCGCCGAGCGGATGAACCCCTACACCTCGATGTGGACCGGCGTCGCGCCGGGCGACGGCCCTCGGGCGTTCCACCTCGTGCTGCTCGACAACGGCCGGACGGACACGCTGTCCGACCCGACGGGGCGGCAGGCGCTCCGCTGCATCAAGTGCTCGGCGTGCCTGAACGTCTGCCCCGTCTACGAGCGGACCGGCGGACGGGCCTACGGCTCGCCGTATCCGGGCCCGATCGGGGCGATCCTCACGCCCCAGCTCCGCGGCATCGCCCGCCATCCCGTCGACGCCCAGACCGCCTCGCTGCCGTACGCCTCGTCGCTGTGCGGCGCCTGCTTCGACGTCTGCCCAGTCCGGATCGACATTCCCGAGGTCCTCATCCACCTGCGCGGCCAGGTCGTCCGTCAGCACGGCTGGCGAGCTCGGATCGGGTCGGACGAAGCCCTGCTGATGGCCGGTCTCGGCGCGACGTTCCGCAGCCCCCGGCGGTTGGCTGCGGCCGAACGGGCTGCCGGGCTGGCCGGCCGGTTCGTCGGGCGGAGCGGTCGGATCGGACGCTGGCCGGCGCCGGGCATGCTCGGGAGGTGGCTCCGCTTCCGCGACCTGCGGGTACCGGCGCGCCGATCGTTCCGCGCCTGGTGGCGATCGACCGGCGGCGACGAAGGCGCGGGGCGATGACCCACCGGCCCGCCACCGCGGGCGATCCTGCTCGCGAGGCGATCCTCGACGCGATCCGCCGCGCGTTCCCGGACCGGCGACCCGTCGAGGTGCCGCGCGAGTACGAGCGCGCGGGCGGGGGCACGCGATCCGGCCGCGAGATCGTCGACCGCTTCGCCGAGCGCGTCGCGGAGTACCGGGCGACCGTCGTCCGGACGGGACCATACGGCCTGTCTCGAACGATCGCCGCGCGCCTGGCCGAACGCCACCTCCGGCGACTCGTCGTGCCGGACGGCGTGCCGGCCGAATGGCTGTCGGACGCCGCCGTCGAGATCATCCGCGACGAACCACCGCTCAGCCTCGCCGACCTCGACGCCACCGACGCCGTGCTCACCGGCTGCGCGATCGCGATCGCCGAGACCGGCACGATCGTCCTCGACGCCGGCCCGGACCAGGGCCGCCGCGCCCTGAGCCTGCTCCCCGACGATCACCTCTGCGTCGTCCGTGGCGATCAGGTCGTCGACGGCGTCCCGGATGCCCTGGCTCGTCTGGATCCGCGGCGACCGCTGACCTGGATCAGCGGGCCATCGGCGACGAGCGACATCGAGCTCGACCGCGTCGAAGGCGTCCACGGCCCGCGAAACCTGACGGTGCTGATCGTCGGCGAATGAGGCCCCCGCGAGGGCAGGCTGTCGGCGCTCGCTTGCGGCCAAGTCGTTGCGTGTGCAACAATGCGTCCGAAATCCCCGCAGCGGAGCGGACCGGGCATCGGTCGGGCGGCCTCCGCTGCTGCACATGAGACCCACACCCCATGGCCATCGAGCCGATCACCCTCCCGACCGCCGCCTCCGAGGCGGTCATCCAGCGCGCGGCCCAGAAGCTGCGCGCCAACAACATCGAGGTCGTCGTCGTCGACACCGCGGA
>VBFG01000016.1 GCA_005882635.1 Chloroflexota bacterium
ACCCGAGCCGGCCCCGCCACCGGCGCCGCCGCTACCGTCAGCGCCGCCAGCACCGGCACCGCCACCGCCCGTGCCGCCGCCACCGGTACCGCCCGTGTTGGTGCTGCCCGGGCTGCTCACGTTCGGGGCGCCGACTCCGCCCTGGTGCGAGGAGAGCTGATCGAGAACGGCCGCGTTGTGGGCGATCGCGCGCTCGAGGTTCCGTTCGATCGCCGACGCCGCCGTGTCGTTGCCCTTGTCGGTGAGGCCCGCGACGAGAGCGGACAGGACCGCCTGGTGCCGCGCCAGGGCCTGCTCGACCCGCGCTTCCAGGGTCTCGTCGTCACCGCTCGCGGCTGTCGCGTCATCGGCGATCGTGGCATACGCATCGAGGGCTGCGGCGACGGCCGCCCGATCGCCGACGTTCGCAGCGTCGAGCGCTTCGTGGATCCGCGCGTCGAGGCGCTCGACGTCGGCCTCGATCCGGGCGCCTCCGGAGGCCGGGAGCAGCGCGGTCTCGATCCACAGCCGGGCCGGGTACAGCGGCCCGCCGGGCTGCGAGGCCGAGACCGTGCCCACGCCGATCGCGAGCCACAGGCCCGCGGCGAGGAGTGGCATGACGGCCCGCCGCGTCAAGGGTCGGCGAGCCGCGACGATCGCCGGCGCGACGTGCATCGCGATGCGCGCCGCCTCATGCTGGAGGCGCGCCTCGCGCATGACCCGCGCGCGGATCCGCGCGACGGCCCTCGGATCGGGGCTCAGGCGCGCGCGGGCATACGACTCGAACCGCCGTCCGAGCTCGAGGTCCCCGCCATCCATCGCCTGCATGTCGTCATCCATCCGATCGAGGCACCGGCCGCGGCGACAGGCCATCGACAGGTTCGGGTTCGCCGGCGTCGATCCCGAGCTGCCGCCGAAGGGCGGCGATCGCTCGGAACTGCAGGCCGCGGACCGTTCCTTCTTGCTTGCCCATTGCCTCGGCGGCTTCGCGCGCAGAGAGGCCGGCAAAGAAGCGAAGCGCGATCGCTTCTCGCTGCTCCTCGGTCAGGTCCTTCAACGCCGACCCCACAGCGTCGAGCTGCTGCCGCACGACCGCGATCTCGTCCGGGCCGGAATCCCCGTGGGCCCAACCGATCACGGCATCCAGTTCGGCGTGCTCGTGTCGGGTTCGGACGTGATCGATCACTGCATTCCTGGCCAGCCGGAAGAGCCAGCCCCCGAAGGGAACGCCCCGCGCCTCATAGCGCGGGAGCGCTTCCAGGGCCTTGACGAAGACGTGCTGCGTCAGGTCCTCCGCGTCCGACGGGCGCTGGACGCGGCTGGCGATGAAGCGATAGATCGCCTCGTGGTAATGATCGAAGATCATCCCGAAGGCCCACGTGTCCCCGTTCCTGGCCTCGACCACGAGACGCTCGATCGCAGCGTCGTCGATCGTCATAACGACGGAGTACCTTCCCTCGTTAGGTTCGCGTCGCTGGGACGCCCTCCGCCGTGCGAAAGCGATCCGGCAGGGTGACGGGCGCATCGTCCGCTCCGCGACGAACCGCGAGCTCACCGAACCCGGCGGCGGCCACGACACGATACCCCGCCTCCAGGCCCGCTGTGAATGCCTCGCGGCGGTGGGCGTCGGACCCGGCCGAAACCCTGGTGCCTCCGAGCACCCGGTAGCGTTCGACGATCGGGCTCGCCGGGTACGTCTCGCCGGCCGCCTGGCGGAGACCGCTCGTGTTGACCTCGAGAGCCGTGCCGGTTTGGACCAGGGCGTCGAGTAGCGGCTCGTACAGGTCGGGGGCCGCGGCGAGCTGGGCGGGCGTGACGTGTGGCACGAGATACCGTTTCACGAAGTCGAGGTGGCCGATCGCGTCGAACAGGCCCGACCGGATCGCCGCCAGGACCTCGTCGAAGTACGGCGCCACGATCTCCGCCAGGCTTCGCCCCGCCGCCCACGCCGCCACGCGCGAGACGTGATAGGGCGAGCCGGCGTAGACGTGGACGCTGCCGATGACGAAGTCGTACGCATGCCGGGCGAGGTGATTGCGGATGTCGGCCTCGTGGGCGCGGTCATAGGTGATCTCGACACCGAACCGGATCGTGACCCCGCGGGGCGCCCATCGCTCGGCGGCGTCACGGGCGACCCGCTCGCGGTCCTCGAACGAGGCGTACGAGAACGCGGGCGTCCCGGGTACGAAATCCACGTGGTCGGTGATCGCGATCTCGGGGATGCGGCGCTCGACGGCCTGGGCGGCGTAGTCGTCGATCGGGACGTCGCTGTCGGGCGACAGGTCGGTGTGGAGATGCCCGTCGAACGGGAGGTCGAACGCCTGTCCCGCCGTGTCTTGGATCAACCCGCGATCAGGCCGAGATCCCGACCCACGGCCGCGAAGGCTTCCAGCGCTTGATCCAGCTGCTCGGCGGAGTGGGCCGCCGTGACGATCGTCCGGATCCGGGCCTTGTCGATCGCGACCGTCGGGAAGACGACGGGCTGGGCGAAGACGCCCTCCTCGAAGAGCCGCTGGCTGAACCGACCGGCCGTGTCCGGGTCGCCCATCATCACCGGGGTGATCGGGGTCTCCGATCGGCCGGTGTCGAAGCCCAGGCGGGCCAGCTCGGCCTTGAAACGCTTCGTGTTGGACCACAGCCGCTCGAGCAGCTGCGGCTCGTCCTGCATCACCCGGATCGCCTCGGAGCACGCGGCGGCGACCGCCGGCGGATGCGACGTCGAGAACAGGAACGGCCGGGCGCGCTGGATCAGGATGTCGCGGAGGTCCTGCGAGCCGGCCACGTAGCCGCCGAGGACGCCGACCGCCTTGCTCAGCGTCCCGACCTGGATCGCGACCCGTCCGTCAAGGCCGAAGTGGTCCACCGAGCCGCGACCGTCGCGACCGAGGACGCCCGACGCGTGGGCATCGTCGACGAACACAGCGGCATTGGCCGCCTCCGCGGCCTCGACGATGCCGGGCAGCGGGGCGATGTCCCCGTCCATGCTGAAGACACCGTCGGTGACCACGAGGATCAGGCGATAGGGGAGGCCGGTGCCCTCGCGGCCCTTCTCGACCGCTTCGTCGAGCACGGCTCGCAACGCCTCGACATCGGCATGCTTGAAGATCTTGCGCGGCGCCTTCGACAGGCGCATCCCGTCGATGATCGAGGCGTGGTTCAGCTCGTCGCTCACGATCAGGTCCTGCTCGCCGGTGATCGTCGGAATGACGCCGGTGTTCGCCGTGAAGCCCGACTGGAACGTCAGCGTCGCCTCGGTCCCCTTGAAGGCGGCGAGGTCCCGCTCGAGCTCCTCGTGGAGCGTCATCGTCCCGGCGATCGTCCGGACGGCACCGGAGCCCGCACCGAAGTCGCGAACGGCCTGGAGGGCGGCCTCGCGCAGGCGGGGGTGGTGCGTCAGGCCGAGATAGTCGTTGGAGGAGAGGCTGATGAGCCGGCGGTCGTCCACCGAGACCATCGGGCCCTGCGCTGATGACATCACCCGCAGGGGCCGGTACAGGTGACGGCTGCGGAGGTCCTCGAGCTCTTCGCCGAGGAATGCCAGGGGGTCGCGATGAAGGTTCGTCGTCACGGGCGTCAGTCCACCCAGCTCATGATCACCTTGCCGGAGTCACCGCTCCGTGCTGCCGCGAAGGCCGCCTCGTGGTCACGGTAGGAGAAGCGGTGGGTGATCACCGGGCTGATGTCGAGCCCGGACTGGAGCATCACCGCCATCTTGTACCACGTCTCGAACATCTCCCGGCCATAGATCCCCCGCAGGGTCAGCTGGTTGAAGACGACCGTGCCGACGTCGATCGGGATCTCGTCGGTCGGGATGCCGAGGATCGCCATGCTTCCGCCGTGGGCCATGTTCGCGAGGGCGTCGCGGAGGGCGGCCGGGTTGCCGGACATCTCGAGCACTACGTCGAAGCCTTCGACCATCCCCAGCCGGCGCTGAACGTCACCGAGGGGCTCCTTCGTCGGGTCGACGATGTGGGTCGCGCCCATCCGGAGGGCGAGCTCTCGCCGGAACGCGTTCGGCTCGCTGGCGACGACGAACCGCGCGCCGGCGTGACGGGCTACGGCTGCGGCCATCAGGCCGATCGGGCCGGCGCCGACGACCAGCACGTCCTCGCCGAGGACGGGGAAGCTGAGCGCCGTATGGACCGCATTGCCGAACGGGTCGAAGATCGCGGCGACCTCCTCGTCGATGCCCGGCCAGTGGTGCCAGACGTTGGTCACCGGCAGGACGACCTGCTCGGCGAACGCGCCGTCGCGGTTGACGCCGAGCCCGACCGTGTTCGCGCAGAGGTTGTAGCGGCCCGCCCGGCAGTGGCGGCAGCGGCCGCACACCACATGGCCCTCGCCGCTGACGACGTCGCCCGGCTGGAGATCGTGGACGTTGCTGCCGATCTCGAGGACCTCGCCCACGAACTCGTGACCGACGATGAGCGGCGGTTTGATCGTGCGGGCCGCCCATGGATCCCACGAGGCGATGTGGAGGTCCGTCCCGCAGATCCCGGTCCTCCGGACGCGGATCCGGACGTCGTCGATCCCCATCGTCGGCTCCGGCACGTCGCACAGCTCCAGGCCCGGCCCGGGAGCGGTCTTGACGAGCGCCTTCATCAGGCGACCAGTGTGCCGCGTCGGCGCGTTCCCTGGGCGCGTTCCCTGGGCGCGTTCCCTCGACGCGCCGACCAGGAACGTGCGCTTCCCAGGCGCGCCGCACCGGCCCGTCACGCTCGGTCGACGCCGGCCCGCGCCCGCCAGGCGCGAATCAGGCACGCCCGCTCAAAGGTCGTATCGAGCTCCTGCAGCAGACGTCGCGTTTGCCCATGAGCTGCGAGCGGACATGTGCGAATGGCGCCTGGTAGGAGCGGGGGACGGCGGTGCCCGGCAAATCGGCGGATAAGAGCCGGCGTGTTCAATCCGCAAATGAAGCTCCGCGAAACATTCGGTCGGGTCTGCCATGACACGAGAATCGGACTCGATCTGACGCAGCTCGACCTCGGCGAAGCTGTCGGGGTCTCGCGCGGACACATCGCCAAGGTCGAGGCCGGTCGGGCCAACATCTCACTCGACCTGCTCGAGCGGATCGCGGACGCCCTGGGCACGCGGGTCGACCTCGTCGCGTCGCCGCCGACATTTCTCTCCGAGCGGGAGCCGCGCGACGTCGTTCACGCACGTTGCTCTGGGATGATCGGGAGACGGCTGGCGGGAGCCGGCTGGCAGATCGCCCGAGAGGTCGACATCTCGGACGGGCGAGTCCACGGCTGGGCCGATATCCTCGCGTTCGACCCGCGAACCGGCACGCTCGTGATCATCGAGATCAAGACGCGATTGCAGGATCTCGGCGCGGTCGAGCGACAGGTCGACTGGTACGAGCGGCATGGACACCGCGCGGCTGCTCGGCTCGGTTGGTCACCGCGCAGGAGTGAGACCTGGCTGATCGTCCTCGACAGCGCCGAGGTCAGCGCGGCGATCCAGGCCCACGCGGACCTGATCGATCAGGCATTCCCTGCCCGGGCCGATCACATGCTCGCCGTCATCCGCGGCACGGAGCGACCGATGGGGCGCGGGATCGCGATGGTCGATCCTGCATCACATCGGACGGACTGGCTCCTCCGCACGAGGCTCGATGGACGACGCTCGAGGTCCGCGTATGGCAACTACGCCGATGCGGCGCGGGCGCTCGAGCCCAAGCGCCGTGGCAGGGCCTGATCCGCGCGCCCGTCCAGCGCGGGCGTTCAAGCCCAGTGGGCCGCTCATGTCAGGCGCGTTCTGGCGATTTCCACGAGACGCTGCCCTCGAATCGCGACACAAATCGCCGGATCGGCCCACTAATCATGCGGGGCTGTTGTGCCCCTGCGCCTGGGAGGCGCGCGCCGTGCCGGGCCACACATGGCTCTGCTGACCCTGCGCCTGGGAGGCGCGCCACGGGCCGCTGCGCCGGATTCGCGCTTGGCAGGCGCGCGCCGGGCCGGGCCCGGGCCGTCGGGTCAGCGGTCGCGCGGGTCGTCGGTCCAGTCGACGATCGGGTTCTCGACCGAGCCGATTCCCTCGATCTCGCAACGGACGCGGTCGCCGGGCTCGAGGAATACCGGGGGCGTGCGGAAGACGCCGACGCCGGACGGCGTCCCGGTCGCGATCAGGTCACCGGGCTCCAGGGTGATCTGGCGGGTGATGAACTCGATCAGTTCGGGGATCCCGAAAATCATGTCCGCGGTGGTTCCGTCCTGCATCGGCTGCGGCTCGCCGGCGCCCGGCCGGCCCGGGCCGAGGATGCGCCAGCTTCGGAGGCGGACCCCGGCTGCCGGGTCGAGATCGGCAGCGGCGACCAGGTCCCGGCCGATCGGCAGGAACGTGTCGCTGCCCTTGGCCCGGAGCCACTGCCCGTCGCCCGTCTCGCCCTCGCGCAGCGCCGCCTTGTTGCCCTGCCAGTCGCGGGCAGAGACGTCGTTGACGACCACGTAGCCCTCGACGTGTGCCATCGCGTCGGCCGCCGCCACGCGTCGGGCCCGCTTGCCGATGACGACGCCGAGCTCCACCTCGAGATCGAGCGCGCGCGTTCCCTCGGGCCGGACGATCGGCTCGCCGTCGCCGATCAGCGCGTTGCCGAGCTTCGCGAACAGCAGCGGTCGATCCGGGACGACGCCGGACGCCCCCTCGGCGACGTGGTCCCGATAGTTCAGCCCGACACAGACGATCTTGCCCGGGCAGCCTCGTCCGAATCGAGCGGCGATCGGGTTCGCGGCGACGGCGCTCGTCGGTTCAGCTCGGCGCGGCCGACGGCTCCGGGCTCGCCGCCGGTGCCGCCGAGCCGGACGGTGCCGCCGAGCCGGACGGCGCCGCCGAGCCGGACGCCGCCGCCGAGCTGGACGGCGCCGCTGCGCTCGGCGATGGGCTCGGGTTGCAGAAGAGCTTCTCGGGCGGGGCGACCATCTCGCCGTTCGCGTCGAGGCGCTCGGACTCGGTCGCGTAGAACCGCTGGACGGCATCCGGGTCCCATGTGTCGAGGTAGAGGACCCGTCCCCAGACGAGCGCCGCGTATGGGTGGGCCATCTGGTCGAACCGGGCGATGACCGGCGAGAGCACGCCCTTGGGCACCTTGCAGATGGGGCTCGGCGGGAAGCTGTCGTAGAAGGTCTTGAAGGCCAACTGGCCCGCCGACGTCGCCCCGGGGCTGTCGCCCTTGTAGAGGACGACGAGGCCGCCGTGCTCCAGGTTGTGGACCCAGTTCGGCGGGCCGACGTTGTCGTCGGGCTTGTAGATGCGCGGCGGGATCGGGCCGGTCACGCCCGGGTTGTTGCCGAAGTGGTTGCCCGAAGCCGGCGGGCAGTACAGGTAGTTGAACGGCGGGCTCGCCTGGTGGGTGTTGCCCATGTAGTCCTCGACGAAGCCGAGACGCGTGCTCGACCCGGGGCTGACCGTCGGCGTCGGTGACGGATTGAAGACCTGCCCGCAGGCGTAGGCCGGCTGTGCTGCGCCGAGGAACACGAACCCGGCCGCGACCGCGATCACGACCAGGGCCGCGACGCTGAGGATGATCGTCCGGTAGCGCTCGAAGAATGACGGCTCGCGAGACACCCGAACCCGCTCGCGGCGACCCGCCCGCATCCCGGGTCCGGTGCCTCGCCGCGTCCCGGCACCGGGCGCCGGCTCGACGCGCCCGCCAGCCGTCGCGGCGCCTGTCGCCGCGGGATCGGTGGGGGTCCTCCCGGCGGCTCCTGCACGGCGGCTCTCGCGCGCCAGACGGGCTGCGCGACGGGACTCTTTGCTCACGGTTCGGTCGTGCCTCGTCTCGGTGTCGTCGGGAAGCACGCGGCGGATCGCGCGCGTGGGCGCGGGCCTCGACCCGCGCGGTCGCGCAAGGATACGGTCATCCGCCGCCGATCGTCACTCTTCGCTCAGGTAGGCTCGCGCCTCGGGCGACAGGAGGCCACGGAACAGGAGCGCTGCGAGAGCCCCCACGAAGATCGTGTGCGGCACCAGCCCGAGCAGCAGCAGGTAGACGACGAGCGGCAGCGTCAAGGACGCGAGTCCGAGGGCCAGCCCGCGCGACGCCTGCTTCCGCTGAAGGACGAGCGTGGTCGTGAAGATCGTGTAGGCAAGGAGGACCATGACGACCACGCCGGGACCACTGACCGGGGCCCCGATGGCCAGGTCGATCACCGACCGAAGGGAGACCCCGATCCCGGCCAGGATGACGAGCGCGTAGACCAGGAAGAGCCGGATGCCGCCGGGCATGGCCCGGACCTGATCGATCACGCGTGGATCGTGCCATGCCAAGCCGGGGACCGCCGGCCGCGCCGCGGTCAAGCGCGCCTATACTGCCGCCTCGTGTCCGACCTCCCGATGACGCTCTCGTCCGACATCGCGATGCGCCTCCGCCACGCGCTCGATCGCGAGCGCAAGATCGAGCGGGCGCTCGAGGCGCTCGGCCCGGTCGCCGGGCGTGACGTGCTCGTGATCGGCGGTGGGCCGGACGAGCTCGCCCGGTATGTCGAGGACGGTGCCCGCGTCACCGCCGTCGACGTCGGCAAGCGACCGTGGCCCGTCCCGTCCGGGTCGATCGACACGATCGTCAGCGTCTGGTCCGGGTTCCGGGGCGTCGACCAACCGAGCCTCGACGAGGTCGACCGCGTCCTGCGGCCCGATGGCCGCCTGCTCGTCGTCCACGACTACGGCCGCGACGACGTTTCGCGCCTGCGCGGCGACCTGCCCGAATACGGCGCCTGGAGCCGCCGCGACGGGCCGTTCCTCAGCGGCGGGTTCCGCGTCCGGGTCATCCACTGCTTCTGGACGTTCGACGGGCTCGCCGAGGCCAGGGACTTCCTCGAATCGGCGTTCGGACCGGCCGGCCGCGACGTCGGATCGACGCTGAAGCGGCCGCGTCTCTCGTACAACGTCGCGATCTACCACCGGAC
Source organism: Chloroflexota bacterium (assembly GCA_005882635.1). Lineage (GTDB taxonomy): Bacteria > Chloroflexota > Limnocylindria > Limnocylindrales > CSP1-4 > CF-46. The sequence goes on from VBFG01000016.1 coordinate 8,883, forward strand.
ACGCGGTGGAGAGGAGCATCCGGAAGTCGCGGTCGGCGCGGGCGCAGCGGGCGCCACGGGGGCGGGAGTCGCGCCCCTGTTCGCATAGCCTCTTCAGCCTAGCCGGCGACGACCGCCGCCCGATCCAGGACGGACCGGAACATCGCCTCGACGTCGTCGACCATCCGGCCGACCGAGAAGCGCTTCTCGGCGGCACGACGGCAGGCGGCGCGATCGATGTCGGCCAGGCGCCCGATGGCGGCCGCCATCTCGTCGACGTCGTCGACCACGAACCCGGTCCGGCCGTCCTCGATGACCTCCGGGACGCTCGCCCGGCGAAAGCCGATCACCGGCGTCCCGGCGGCGAGCGCCTCGATCATCACCAGCCCGAAGGGCTCGTCCCACTCGATCGGGAAGAGCAGGGCGTCGGCGCCCGCGATGAGGGCGCGCTTCGTCTCGCCGCCGACCTCGCCGACAGTGCGGATGTGGTCGCCGTCGATCCACGGCTCGACGGCGCTCCGGACATGGGTGATGTCGTGCGGGTCGATCTTGCCGGCGAGGATCAACCGGCGCCCCGAGCGACGGGCCGCCTGGATCGCCCGGTCCGCGCCCTTCGCGGCGCTGAACCGGCCGAGGAACAGGAGGTAGCCGTGCGGGTCGTGGATGTCGCGCGGCCGCCGATCCGGCTCGACGGCGTCGACGTCGATCCCGTGGTGGATCGGCGGCAGCGCCCCACGCGTCGGGAACGTCGCCGCGCTGGCGGCTGAGACCGCGTGGTGGAACCACGGGTAGGCATCCCAGATCGACTGGATCCTCGCGGTGAACGGGTTGTGCATCGTCGACACGACGGGTGTCCGCGACGTCGCGGCGAGGACCATGCCCTCTACGCCGGCATGATTGTGGATCAGGTCGAACTCGCCCTCGGCCGCCGCCAGGAAGCAGGCCTGCGCGTTAGCGAGCTGGAGGTATTCCGCGTGGGTCAGGTCGTCGTCCGTCCGGGATCCGTAGCGGATCGGCTCAGGGGTGACGCTCCGCAGCCGCGCCGCCGTCCGCGAGTCGCCCGACGCGAACAGCGTGACGTCGTGGCCGCGCCGGACGAGCTCGTCGGTGACGAGGCCGACGATCAGCTCCGTCCCGCCGTAGGTCCGCGGCGGGACGCGTTCGAAGGTCGGCGCAAGCTGGGCAATCCGCATCGATACCCCCATGTGAGGCGTCCATCGTAGCCGCCCTGCTAGGCTCCGCCTGATGACCGACCGTCGCCGTGAGCCGGCCCCTCCAGAACAGGAGAGCCGGGAGGGAGAGCACGAACCGGCCCGTCTCGGGCCCGTCCCGATCACCGTGACCGGCGTGCTCATCGCGGTCGCCCTCGTCGGCTCGCTGGCCTACCTGGCGTACGCGGTCACGGTGCGTGACGCGAGCCAGATCCCGCTCCTCGCCTCGGGAGCCGTCGTACTCGGCATCGTGTTCGCGGGGATCGCCGGGGTCGGCGCGCGGGCGACCTGGCGCTCGAGCGTCGGCGGTCGGGATGCCCGGGCGTTCGCCCACGCGATCGTCGGCGGACTCGCGGCGCTCGTCGCGGCCGCCTGCTTCGCGGGGGCGGTCATCCTGTTCCTGCTCCGCCAGGTGCCGGCCGCCACCGGCAGCTGAGGTCGAGGGGCGGCCGCCGACCCCTGCTACACTCGGCCGGCCCCGGGCCCCCATCGTCTAGAGGCCTAGGACGCCACCCTTTCAAGGTGGAGATCAGGGGTTCGAATCCCCTTGGGGGCACACCCGCTGTTTTTCGAAGAACGGCCGCGCGGGTGGCGTCCACGTGATCGAGTCGACCTGACGGTCTCTGACGACGATCCGCTCGATGACGATCCGGCACAGCTCCTCCCGACGCGCTGGCGACGCGACCCCGATCGCATCAGCCAACCCGAGGACCCGCGCTC
>VBFG01000017.1 GCA_005882635.1 Chloroflexota bacterium
CGATCCGGAACGCGCCGAGCGACGGCTCGTGCGCCGCCAGCGACACGAGCATGTAGAGGGCCTCCGGGTAGAACGCCAGCCCGACGTCGGTCGGGCTGGGATACGCCGGCGAGCGGACGTGGCTGTGGACGATCGCCCAGAAGACCTCGTCGGCGTCGTCGGTCGCGATCGTCAGGCGGAGCAGGTCGTCCGGATGGATCTCGTAGCGATACGGCGACGCGGCCTTGTTCCGGGTCGGCTCGAACCGCAGCGGCCGGCCGCCGTCGGCGGCAGGACGGTCGCCGACGATCAGCCCGCAGGCCTCGTTCGGGTCCTCGGCTCGAGCGTGGGCAACGATCGCCTCAACGAGGCCCGGCGAGATGGACACCGAGGGCGGTCCGGGATGGGCAACCACGGGCAGCGACATCGTGACCGCATCGTATCCCGGGGCCGCCCGGGCGTACCGCTGGCGCTGGACCGGGTTGACCGGGCTGCCGACGCGGTCGGCTCAGGCTCGACGGACGATCCGGCCGGGGATCACCACCAGCTGACGCCGCCCTCCAGGTCCTCGCTCATCTCGCCGAGGTCGCGCGTGAACGTCCCGGCGCTCAGATACTTCCAGCCGCCGTCCGCCAACAGGGCCACGATCGTCCCGCTCGACATCCGCTGGGCCTCGCGGGCGGCCGCGACGAGGACGGCACCGCATGACGGCCCGCCGAAGATCCCCTCGCGATCGACGAGGTCGCGGAGCGCCGCGACGGCGTCGGCGTTGCTGACGAGGTACTTCGCGTCGAGCAACGATGGATCGAGGATCTCCGGGATGAACCCCTCCTCGAGCGATCGGAGGCCCTGGACGGCCTCCCCGGGGAGTGGCTCCGCAGCCACGATCCGGACGCCGGGCTTCGCCCGCCGGAGATAGCGCCCGACGCCCATCAGCGTGCCGCTCGTCCCGAGGCCGGCGACGAAGACGTCGACCTCCGGGCAGTCGGCGAGGACCTCGGGGCCGGTCGTCTCCTCGTGGGCCCGCGGATTGGCGTCGTTCCCGTACTGGTACGGCATGACGAACCGCTCGTCGCGCTCGACGAGGTGCTTGGCCAGGGCGATCGCGCCGTTCGAGCCGAGATGCCCCGGCGAGTCGATGACCTCCGCGCCGAACAGGGCGGCCATCTGGCGCCGCTCGTTCGTGACGTTGTCGGGCATCACGAGGGCGACGCGGTAACCCTTCCGGCGGCCGATCATGGCGAGCGCGATCCCGGTGTTCCCGGATGTCGGCTCGAGGATGATCGAGTCGGCTCGGAGGAGGCCGCGTGCTTCGAGATCCTCGACGAGGTACTTCGCGACCCGATCCTTCACCGAGCCGGTCGGATTCGCCATTTCCAGCTTGGCCAAGATCCGGACCGCGGGGTTCGGGGACATCCGCGGGATCTCGACGAGCGGCGTGTGGCCGATCGCGTCGAGGACGTCGTCGTAGCGACCGCCGTGCGGCGCGCCGGCCTCGTGGGCGTGGGCGTGCGCGTGCCGGTGGTCGGGATCGACGCCGCCGGGCTCCGCCGGCCGGACGACGACCGGCTTCGGGAGCGCCACCCCTAGCGCTCGCGTCCCTCGCCGCCGGCCATCGCCGGCAGGAGCCGGACCTCGTCACGATCGGCGACGGTCGTCGCGAGGCCGTCGAGATAGCGGACGTCCTGGCCATTGACGTAGACGTTGACGAACCGGTTGAGCGAGCCGTCGTCCGTCAGCAGCTGCGTGCGGAGAGATGGATACGCCGCGGTCAGCGCTTCGACCACCTCGCCCACGGTCGCCCCGCCGAGCTCGACTTCCTTGTTGCCGCCGACCTGGGGCCTCAGGACGGTCGGGATCTTGACGACGCTCACGCCGGCCCACCGAGCACGAACGGCTGCTCCGCAGCCGGAGCACCGAAGACGGGCACCGGCAGCGGATGGCCCTCGGCTCGAGCGGCGACGGCCTCCGTCGAGCAGACCGGGCAGGCCGGATCGCGCCGCAGCTTCAGCTCGGTGAAGGTCGCATCGAGGGCGTCGAACAGGAGCAGCCGGCCCGCCAGCGTGTCGCCGATGCCGATGAGCACCTTGAGCGCCTCGTTCGCCTGGAGCATGCCCATGATCCCGGGCACGACGCCGAGGACGCCGGCGACCGAGCAGCCGGGTGCGAGCTCGGGCGGAGGCGGCGTCGGGTAGAGGCAGCGGTAGCACGGGCCTTCGAACGGGATGAACGTGGTCAGCTGGCCCTCGAACCGGAAGACGCTGGCGTGGATGACCGGGATGCCCTTCGCGACCGCGGCGTCGTTCAGCAAGTAGCGGGTCTCGAACGTGTCGGTCCCGTCGATCACCACGTCGTAGCCGGTGATGATCCGATCGACGTTGTCGGCGACGAGCATCTCCTCGTGGGTGACGACGTTCACGTCGGGGTTCAGGGCGGTGATCGTCTTGCGAGCGGACTCGACCTTGCGCTCTCCCACCCGGTCGTTCGTGTGGAGGATCTGGCGCTGGAGGTTCGACAGGTCGACGACGTCGAAGTCGACGATGCCGATCGTGCCGACGCCGGCGGCCGCCAGGTAGAGCGCCGCCGGCGAGCCGAGCCCGCCGGCGCCGATGAACAGCGCCTTGCTCTGGAGGAGCTTCGCCTGGCCCTCGGCGCCGACCTCGGGGATCAGCAGGTGACGGCTGTAGCGCTGCTTCTGCTCCTGGGTCAGGCTGACCGGCTTGTCCCACGGCAGGCCGGCCGACTTCCAGGCCTGGAACCCGCCCGACATGGAGGCGACGTTCGAATAGCCGAGCTGCTCCAGGGTCTGGGCGGCGAACAGGCTCCGAACGCCGCCTGCGCAGTACAGGACGACCGGCGCGTCGCGATCCGGGACGGCGCCCTCGATCTGCTGCTCGACATAGCTCTTGCTGATGTGGAGGGCACCGGGGAGGTGGCCCTGATCCCACTCGGAGTCCTCGCGGACGTCGATGACGGTCGTGCCTCCGCCCGGGAGGGCATCGACGTCCTGCGGCGTCACCTCGCGGATCTGCGAGCGCGCCTCACGCAGGAGGTCGGCATAGGTCTTGGGCATGTCGGTCAGGTTGCTCCGATGACGACGGGCTGCCGGCTCAAGGCTCGGCAGGGCGAGGGAAGAGGGCTGTGGGCCAGGTGGCCGCCGGTCAAGCCGGCCAGCAACACCTGCAGCGACGCTCGATCGAATTCATGCGGTCGCACGCTCGGCGGGCGTTCCCGCGGCTTCGGCAAGGGCCTTCTGGAGCGTCTCGTGGCTGAGCATCGCGCACTTCAGGCGGGCCGGGCTGATGTCGATGCCGAGGAGGTCGAGCAGGTCGTCCGCCCGGAACGCCTCGACGTCGGCGACAGGCTTGCCTTTGATCTCGTCGGTCAGCAGGGACGCCGAGGCCTGGCTGATCGCGCAGCCGCGACCGGTGAACCCGACCCGTTCGACGACGCCGTCGGTGATGCCCAGCTGGAGCGTGATCCGGTCGCCGCACAGCGGGTTGCTGCCCTCGAAGCTCGAGGTCGGCGACTCGATGACCCCGAAGTTGTGGGGCCGTCGATAGTGCTCGAGGATGTAGTCGCGGTAGAGGTCGTCCATGGTCTCGTGTGGGAGACGGGGATCGGCCGGCCCAATCCCGACCGATTTCGTCGGGATTGATGCTAGGCGCGAGGCCGAACAGCGTCAACCGAACCTTCATGGCCATCCGCCGCTCCGCGAAGTCCCGACTCGCCCGTCGAATTCTTTGGGGCTTCGGCATGGATTGTTAACAGAGGGATGGTTAGACTCGGGGCGTTCCCGTCACCTGGGCACCGGCCGACCTAGCGATCCACACGATCACATGACGTCAGGCGCTGGGAAGGGTTCGATCGCAGCGTCGATCCGGGGGCAGCGTCCAGGGGCACGGATCAACTCGAGGAGGAGGACCACTCGTGCACTCGATGAGAAGCCGACTCGCCGCGATGGCCGGCATCGCCGCCGTCGTCGTCGCGGCCTGTTCCAGCGGGGCGACGACATCGCCCGGTACGGCCGGCGCATCCGGTGGCGCTTCGGCACCGGCCAGTCAGGCAGCGGGCTCCGCCGCCGCAGGCGATCCGAAGACCGCCAAGTCGGCCGCCGAAGCCGGCGGCGTCGACGCCGTCTGCGCCGCGGGCAAGACCGAAGGTCAGGTCACCCTGATCGCGACCCCGAACAACTGGGCCAACTACGGCCAGATGATCACCGACTTCCAGACGAAGTACGGCATCAAGGTCCAGTCCGACAAGCCGGACGCGAACAGCCAGGACGAGATCAACCAGGCGACGCAGCTGGCCGGCACCGGCCGCCAGCCGGACATCTTCGACCTCGGCAGCGTCGTCGCGGCCGCGCACACCGACATGTACGCGCCGTACGAGCCGGCAACCTGGGCCGACATTCCCGACACGAACAAGGACCCGAACGGGCTCTGGATCAACAACTACACGGGCTTCATTTCCATCGCGTACGACACGAAGCTCGGCGACATCACCAAGTTCTCCGACCTGAAGGACCCGAAGTACAAGGGCAAGGTCGCCCTCAACGGCGACCCGCTCTCGGCGTCGGCCGGGTTCAACGGCGTGGTCGCCGCCGCCCTCGCGAACGGCGGGTCGGCGGACAACCTGGCCCCGGGCGTCGACTTCTTCAAGAACCTGACCACCATCGGCAACCTGATCCCGGTGAACCCGAACGACGCGACGGTCGCGTCCGGCCAGACCCCGATCGTCATCGACTGGACCTACAACCAGGGCGGCTTGATTGCGACGCTCGCGCCGAAGGGCATCACCTGGAAGGTCGTCGTCCCGTCCGATGGGCCGCCGGTCGCCGCGTTCTACAACGAGGCGATCAACAAGGACGCCGCACATCCGGCCGCCGCCAGGTGCTGGGTCGAGTACGTCTTCTCCGACGCCGGCCAGAACACCTGGCTGAAGGGCTTCGCGCTGCCTGTGCGACTACAGGCGATGCAGAAGGCAGGCACCGTCGATGCAGCGGCGTTGGCCGCCGTTGGAGCGCCGGCGACCCCTCCGGTTCAGCTGACCCAGGCCCAGACGGACGCGGCGACGACGTACCTCAAGGCCAACTGGAAGTTCATCACGATCCCGGGGTAGTCGTCATCCCGCACTGAGCACCGGAGCGTCGCCCGTGACCGATTCGACGGTTGGCGCACCCGCGCAACCTCCGGCGCAGACAGCCGGCCTCGCCTCGGGCGGGGCCGGCTCTCGCCGCTTCCGAGGAGCCCGGAACTACCTGGCCCTCATCCCGTTCCATCTCTACCTCGCGGTTTTCCTGATCCTTCCAACACTGATCGTCGCGATCGGCGCTCTCACGACCGCGGACGGCACGCCGACGCTCGACAACGTCACGGTCCTGTTCACGGATCCGACGGTCGTCGACGCATTCGTGTACTCGATCCAGCTGTCGATCGCGACCGCCATCGCGGGCGCCGTGCTGGGCGGACTCCTGGCCTGGGCGGTGGCGCGGGGAAAGCCAAACGGTCTCCTGCGTCAGTTCGTCATCGCCGCGTCCGGCGTCCTCGCCCAGTTCGGCGGAGTCATGCTCGCGTTCGCGTTCCTTGCGGCGTTCGGGTTCAACGGACTCGTGACGATCTTCCTGCGGGACACCCTCCACCTCGACCTGCTCACGGACGCGACTTGGATCTACGGCTTCGCCGGCCTGGTCGTCGTCTACACCTATTTCCAGATCCCGTTGATGCTGATCGTGTTCCTGCCGTCGCTCGACGGGCTCCGCCAGGAGTGGTACGACGCGTCGGCGAGCCTCGGCGGCTCCTCGGGGTCATTCTGGAGGCACGTCGGCGGTCCGATCCTTGCCCCGAGTTTCTTGGGCGCGCTGCTCCTCCTGTTCACCAACGCGTTCTCCGCTTACGCAACCGCCGCGGCCCTGATCAGTCAGGGCAGTCCGCTCGCGACGCTCCAGATCGGGGCCTCGCTCCAGAGTGAGGTGGTCATCGGCCGTGAGAACGTCGGCAAGGCGTTGGCCCTCGGGATGATCGTCATCGTCTCGGTCGTGATGGTCATCTACGCGCTGATCCAGCGGCGCGCGTCGAGGTGGGTCCGATGACGGCCTCGCCGGGCGCGCCCCTCTCGGCTGCGGCGCCTGACATCGGCGCCTTGGCCGCCCGCCCGAGAGGCGTCGGAGGCGGCCGGCGCCCCTCCCCGCTCCAGAGGAGTGCGCGGATCGCGATCCTCGTCATCGTCATCGGCTACCTCGGCCTGCCGTTGTTCGCGATGCTCGAGTTCTCGACACGCGGCAACTACGGCAGCAGGAGCCTCGACTCCTACGCCGCGATGCTCAACAACCAGGACCTGATCGACGGCGTCACGACCTCGCTCCAGATCGCGGTCCTCACGGTGGTCGGGATGCTGCTGCTGCTCGTGCCGACCATGGTCTGGACCGTGGTCCGCGTCCCGAGGATGCGGCGCGTGGTCGAGTTCCTGTGCCTGCTTCCCCTCGCCATCCCGGCCATCGTCCTCGTCGTCGGGATCGGCCCGATCTACCGGTGGATGGGCCAGCACCTTGGGGCCGTCGGCGCATCGCCCCTGACCCTCGCCTTCATCGACATCGTGCTCTGCCTGCCCTTCGCGTACCGCGCGATCGACTCGAGCCTGCGCTCGATCGACAGCGCAACCCTCGCCGACGCCTCTCGCAGCCTGGGCGCGGGGTGGCCGCGAACCATCTTCCAGGTGATCCTCCCGAACATCCGGGCGGGAGTCCTGTCGGCATCGGTCCTGGCGATCGCCCTCGTTCTTGGCGAGTACACGATCTCGTCCCTGTTGTCCTTCAATACGCTGCAGGTTGCGATCTACCTGCTGGGCGGCCGGGACCCGTTCATCTCCGTCGCGGTGTCGCTGTCGGCGCTGGTGTTCGCGTTCATCCTTCTGATCGTCATCGCTCGGGTCGGCGGCGGGGGCCGGCGTGACCAGCGCGAGGTTGAGGAGCCTGCCACATGACCGTCGCGAGTCCAGCCATCGCGTCCAACGGCCACGGCGTCGGGGTCACGTTCGAGGACATGCACCGCTGGTACGGCTCGGTCCACGCCCTGAACGGGCTGTCGATCGACATCGCCCCCGGCGAGTTCATTGCCCTCCTGGGCCCGTCGGGGTGTGGCAAGACGACGGCTCTCCGTGCCCTTGGTGGCCTCGACGAGGTCGACCAGGGACGGATCCTCGTGGACGGTCGGGACATCACCCGTGTCCCCACCAATCGGCGGAACATGGGGATCGTCTTCCAGGCGTACAGCCTGTTCCCGAACATGACGGCTCGGGACAACGTGGCCTACGGCCTCCGCCTCCGCGGCGTGGACCGCGCCGCCCGCAAGAAGAAGGCCGACGAGATGCTCGACCTGGTCGGGCTCGCTGCCCAGGCCAGCCGCTATCCGCACCAGATGTCGGGCGGCCAGCAGCAGCGCGTCGCGCTCGCCCGCGCCCTCGCGATCGAGCCGAGCGTGCTGCTCCTCGACGAGCCGCTGTCCGCGCTCGACGCCAAGGTCCGCCGCCAGCTCCGCGAGGAGATCCGGCGGATCCAGATCATGATCGGGATCACCACCCTGTTCGTCACACACGACCAGGAGGAGGCGCTGGCGATGGGCGACCGCGTCGGGGTCATGTCCGCCGGGCGCCTCGAGCAGATCGCCGCTCCGACGGAGCTCTACGACCGTCCGAAGACACGCTTCGTCGCAGAGTTCGTCGGGTTGACGAACCGGATCCCGGGAACGGCCGCCAATGGCAGCGTGACCGTCCTGGGGGCGAACGTCCCGCTGCTCGACGGCTCGGCCCACTCGGGCGCGGTGTTCGCGCTCGTTCGCCCCGAGAACATCCGGGTCGTAGCGACGCAGGACGGCGGCGCACGGGTGGCGGCCGTCAGCTTCCTTGGCTCGCTCTGCCGCGCCCAGGTGACGCTGCCCGACGAGACCCTGGTCGTCGCCCAGATGTCGGCGGCCGAGGCGGGCGACCTCCAGCCCGGGACGGCTGTGCGGGTCAGTGTCCTCCCGTCGCCGGTGTTCGCGGTGGCCGACTAGTCGAGATGCCGGGCCAGATCCAGGAGGCGGCCCGTTCCGTCGACGTCGTCCACGAGACCGACGTGCTGGTCGTCGGCAGCGGCCCCGGCGGCCTCAGCGCAGCCCTCGCGGCCTCCCGAGCGGGCGCTCGGACGACCCTCCTCGACCGCTACGGTTGTTTCGGCGGCAACATGACCCAGGTCGGCGTCGAGAGCATCGGCTGGTATCGCCACGAGCAGACCGTGGAGGCCGACGGCATCGGTCGCGAGCTCGAGGATCGCGCGGCGGCGATGGGGGCGGCCAATCCCGAGAGCCAGTCGCTGAGCCAGGGCATCGATGGCGAGCGGTTCAAGTGGGTCGCCGACGTCCTGGTCGAGGAGGCGGGCATCACGCCGTTCCTCCATCGGCTCGCCGTCCAGCCGATCGTCGAGGACGGCGCCATCCGGGGCGTGATCACCGAGAGCAAATCGGGCCGCGAGGCGATCCTCGCCAAGCGGGTCGTCGACGCCACCGGGGACGCGGACATGGCCGCCCGGGCCGGTGCGGTCGTCCACAAGACGCCCCGCGAGGAGATGCTCGCGGCGTCGGTCATGTTCTCGATGAGCGGCGTGAACAAGCGGAAGTTCCTCGACGCGGTCAAGGCCGATCCGCAGACCTACCGCGACTGGGCGGGCAACGCGGAATGGGACATCGAGACGACCGGCAAGGAAGACGAGCTGTTCTCACCGTTCCTGCGCAAGCCGTTCAAGAGGGCCGTCGAGGCGGGGCTGATCCCGGAGAACCTCATCACGTTCGCCGGCACGTGGGGCACCGTCACCGACCAGGGCGACCTCACGTACCTCAACCTGATCCACCTGTCGGAGATCGACGGCACCAGCGCGGACGACCTGACGCGCGGCGAGATCGAGGGCCGCCAGCAGGCGATGTTCGCGATCAAGGCGCTCCGCGCGTACATGCCGGGCTGCGAGGACGCGAAGCTCCGGAACTTCGGGATGACGATCGGGATCCGGGACACCCGCAAGATCGATGCGCTCTACAACCTGACGGGCGAGGACGTCCGGGAGCAGGGCCGGTTCGAGGACACGATCGGGATCTTCCCTGAGTTCATCGACGGCTACGGGATCCTGATCCTGCCGACGACGGGCCGCTACTACCAGGTCCCCTATCGGTCGCTCGTGCCGAAGGGCGTGGGCAACCTGATCGTCGCGGGGCGCTCCATCGGCGGCGACAAGGTGTCGCACGCGTCGACCCGGAACATGATGTGCTGCACGGTCAGCGGCCAGGGCGCGGGCGTCGCGGCCGCGATCTCGCTGCAGACCGACCAACCGTTCGACCGACTCGACGTCCCGGGGGTGCAGGCCGAGCTCCGCCGACAGGGCGTCCGCCTGAACTGATCGCCGGCCCGAACCGCCTCGCTCGGGCGCAACTGGCTACGCTGACGCGGTGAGGCGATCGTGGGTCCGGCGAAGCCTGGTGTCCGGGGCGATCGTGGCGATCCTGGTGACCGCCTGTGTCGGCACCCTGGCGCCGTCATCGCCGAGTGCCGCAGGCCCATCGGCCTCCGCGCCAACGGGCAGCGCCGCCAGCATCTCGCCGGCTATCACCGGTTCTGTCGCAAGCCTGCCCGGTCCGTCGGGTGCCGCCGACGCACAGGTCGGCGGGGCGTGGCGCTCGTCGGCGATCCCCCTGTCCGACTCGCAGATAGCCATCATCTCCGATGCTTGCGCGGCGTCCGCCCGAGAATCCTTCGGGCAGACGGAGGCCGACCTCCCGACGGCCGTGATCGATGCCCGCGGCGAGGGCCTGACCACCGCGATCCTGGCCGACGGCACGCTCGCGATCGAGTGCCTGGCTCGGCTCGACGAGACGGGCGCGACGGTCGACGCCGTCGACCGGCTGGCGTCCACGAGCTTCGATGCCGTGGACGGTTCGCGGATCGCCACCACCGAGATGGCCCGCGAGGACGACCGCGCCGGCGGCCGGATGATCGCTTTCGGGCGCATCGGACCGGACGCGGCCGCTGTCCGGATCGGCCTTCCGGACGGGTCGAGGGTCGCCGCCGCCACCGGCGCCGGCTGGTGGGTCGCGTGGTGGCCGGGCGCCCAGCTGGCAGGCACGATCGAGGCGGTCGACGAGGCGAGCGCCGTCACCGGCTCGGCCGAGGCGCCGAAGAAGGTCGTCGAGGCACGCGTCGGGCCGGCCGCCTGGTGGCTCGACCCGACGGCCGAGGCCCCGACGCTGGAGTCGACGGCGGTCGCGGCGATGGTCCTCGAGGAGGCTTGCGCG
>VBFG01000201.1:0-3232 GCA_005882635.1 Chloroflexota bacterium
GACGAACGGCGCGGCGCCCCTCCTGGTCATCGGTCTGGTTGCGGCGGCGACCACGCTCGCCGATCTGGTCCGGGCCCCGGCCTGGCGCGAGCTATCCTGGCTGACCGCCCTCCTCGCCGTGCTGGCCGTCGTGCTCTCGGCCCTCCAGCTCCTGGGCGACCTGACCCAGCTGCTGATCGCAGCCGTTGCGGGCATCCTGGTGCCGCTCTGGCTGGTGCTCCTCGCCCGGGGGCTGCGTCGTGACGACGAGAGCCCGGCGATGGCGCCGGCAGGAGACAGCGCGGCCTGATCGCGCCGGCGCCGAGCTCGGCGCTACGTCCCGATCGGGTGCCAGACGGTCTTCATCTCGAGCCAGGCGGCGATCCACTCGGGCCGCTCGGCGGCGCGGTCGTCGAGCCAGTCGAAGCGCGCATCCGTCACCCCCGCGGGGCGCCGGCTGATCCGCTTGATGTCCTCCGCGGCGAGTAGCTCGACCTCCGTCCGCAGGTCTGGCGGCACGCCCCAGACGTCGAGGGAGTCGACGTCGACGTGGGCGGCGAGGACCGGGACCAGCTCCTTCCTCAGGCCCGTGAGGATGTTGATGACGCCGCCCGGCACGTCGGACGTGGCGAGCACCTCGGACAGCGTGATGGCGGGCAACGGCCGCGTCTCGGAGGCCAGCACGACCACGGCGTTGCCGGCGACAAGGGGTGGCGCCAACCGCGAGACGAGCCCCAGCAGGGACGACGTCTCGGGCGCCACGATCCCGACGACGCCGGTCGGCTCGGGGATCGTGAAGTTGAAATACGGCGCGGCGACCGGGTTCGATGAGCCGAGGACCTGGGCGATCTTGTCGGCCCAGCCCGCGTACCAGACCCAGCGGTCGATCGCCCGGTCAACGAGCTCGCGGGCCTTCGACTCGCGCGCGCCCTCCGCGGTCGCGACCTCGGCGACGAACTGGTCGCGCCGGCCCTCCATCAGCTCGGCGACGCGGTAGAGCACCTGACCGCGGTTCATCGCGGTCTTGTCGGCCCACGACTGGGCTGCCTTGCGGGCGGCCCGCACCGCATCCCGGAGGTCCTTCCGCGAGGCGCGAACGGCGTTGGCCAGCGGATCGCCGTTCGACGCCCGCACGACGTAGGACCGGCCGCTCTCCGAACGGGGGAAGTCGCCGCCGATGTACAGCTTGTAGGTCTTGCGGACGTCGATCCGGCGGGGCTGCGCCATCAGCCGGCTCCCAGCGAAACCGCGCCGGTTTCCCTCTGGAGCGAACGAAATCGCGTCGGGAGGGTCACGAACGACGCCGCGGATGGCCGGAACGATCGCGAGATCCGCCGGCTCGCGCGGGAGCAACCGCAGGTCGCGGGCCCATGGCGTCGGACGACCCCGATTCGGGCGCGCAGAGTCGGTTCTCGTTCGCTGTCGAGAGAAAGCTCGCCGACCTTCGGCTCGGCCGCGCCATCTAGCGGTCCTCGAGCCTGACGTAGGCGTGGAGCCCGTGCATCCCGCCTTCGCGGCCGAAGCCCGACTCCTTGTAGCCGCCAAATGGACTGGTCGGATCGAACCGGTTGAACGTGTTGGCCCAGACGACGCCGGCCTTCATCCGCTTGACCATGTGGAGAATGCGCGACCCCTTGTCCGTCCAGATCCCCGCCGACAGGCCATACGGCGTGTTGTTCGCCTTCTCGACCGCCTCCTCCGGCGTCCGGAACGTCAGGACCGAGAGCACCGGTCCGAAGATCTCCTCGCGGGCGATGCGATGCGACTGGGCCACGTTCGTGAACAGCGTCGGCCGGAAGAAGTAGCCGCGGTCCGGAAGATCGCAGGCCGGCTGGTACATCTCCGCGCCCTCGGCCCGGCCGGCCGCCACCAGCTCCGTGATCTTCTCGAGCTGGGCCCGCGAATTGATCGCGCCGACGTCGGTGTTCTTGTCGAGCGGATCGCCGACGCGAATCGTCGACAGGCGGTCCTTCAGCTTCTCGATCAGCGGATCGACGATCGACTCCTGGGCCAACAGCCGCGACCCGGCGCAGCAGACCTCGCCCTGGTTGAAGTAGATGCCGTTAACGATCCCTTCGACCGCCTGGTCGAGCGGCGCATCGTCGAAGACGATGTTCGCGGCCTTGCCGCCGAGCTCGAGGGTCAGCGCCTTGTCCGAGCCGGCGACGCCCTGGAAGATCTTCCGCCCGATCTCGGTCGAGCCGGTGAACGCGACCTTGTCGACGCCGGGATGGCTGATCAGGGCCATCCCGACTTCGCCCGGCCCCGGGACGATGTTGACCACGCCGGGCGGGAGGTCGGCCTGGCGGCAGACGTCGGCGAAGAGGAGGGCCGACAGCGGCGTCGTCGATGCCGGCTTCAGCACGACCGTGTTCCCGGCGGCGAGCGCCGGGGCGATCTTCCACGCCAGCATGAGGAGCGGGAAGTTCCACGGGATGACCTGGGCGGCGACGCCGAGGGGCCTGGCGATGCGGCCCGGGAACGCGTAGTCGAGCTTGTCCGCCCAGCCCGCGTAGTACCAGAAATGGGCGGCCGCCAATGGCACGTCGACGTCGCGCGACTCCTTGATCGGCTTGCCGGAGTCCATCGATTCGAGCACGGCGAACTCGCGGGACCGCTCCTGGAGGATCCGGGCGATCCGGAACAGGTACTTCGCCCGCTCCTTGCCGGAGAGCCGGCTCCACGTCCGTCGGAACGCCGAGCGGGCGGCTCGGACGGCCCGGTCCATGTCGGCGGGGGTGGCCCGGGCGACCTCGGCGAGCGGCTCCTCGGTGGCCGGGTTCACCGTCGCGAAGGTCTGACCGTCGGACGCGGCGACGTCCTTGCCGCCGATGAACAGGCCGTACCGCTCCTTGATCGTGACGATGTCGCGCGATTCGGGGGCCGGGGCGTACTCCCATGGGACCGCCGCGCCGTCGCCGAGCCCCCAGCTCGCGGGCGCGTGCTCCACGCGGCTCACCGCGCCGTTCGTCGTCGCGGGATCCGCCGGGGTTTTGGTGGCCATCGCCGTCATTATGGCATCGGGCCGGTCGGATCCTCGGTGGCGTTACCTGCTCGCTGCTCGAGGGGGCGCCTCGTGGCGCACCGCGGCGCTCGACGGCTGAAGCTCCGCGAGCATCGGCGGCTCGGCGCCGGCTCGTGTGCTCGTCAGCGACCCGACCTGGATCGCGAACCGGGTCGCCGCAGCGACGGCCTCCCTGTCGCCGAGGTCTGACCGGCTCCGGCCGGCCGACGTCCACGCCGCGATGAACCC
>VBFG01000201.1:3338-3803 GCA_005882635.1 Chloroflexota bacterium
TGACGAGGACCGCGGCCGGGCCGACGGCCGCGAGGGCGCGCGCGGCGGCCACGGCATCCGCCGCAGGATCGATCCAGTGCAGGTCCTCGACGCTCACCTTTAGCACGTCGACCCGGTGGACGATCCGGCCGAGACGCGCGCGGTAGGCAGCTTCATCCCGGATGGCCGTCGGACGGCAGTTGGGATCCGCGATGACGAGAACGTCCGGTCGGGTGCCGGCGACGAGCGCGTCGATCGTCGACGCCATCGGCTCGAACACCAGGCCGAGGGTTCCGATGTGGAGCGCGGTCGTCGAACGGGGGAGTCCATGCGGCACATCTGCCGTGGCCAGGCCCGGCGCCGCGGTGCCCTCGACGTAGAAGTGGTAGGTCGCGGCGCCGTCCGCGTCGATCTCCGCGACGGCCAGGAGCGTCGGGGCATCGGTCGACGGCGCGAGGCTGAGGTCGACGCCATCGGCCGCGAGGC
>VBFG01000208.1 GCA_005882635.1 Chloroflexota bacterium
CGTCGAGCTCGTCGAGGAAGACGATGCAGGAACCGCGCTTGCCGGGCTCCGCGTACTTCCGGGCGAGCCCGCGGGCGTCGCGAAAGAGCTTCATCACCATCAGCTGCGACGTCCCGATGAACGCACCCTGGAGAGATGACGCGTCGAGGTAGACGAACGGCAGCTTCGCCTCCGCCGCGATGCAGCTGGCGAGGAACGTCTTGCCGGTGCCCGGCCCGCCCGACAGGAGCAGGCCCTTCGGCATCTCGCCGCCGCGGAGCTCGAACTCCTTGACGCCCTGCAGGATCCGGACGGTGCTCCGCGCGTGGTCGAGGAGATCGGGCTGACCCCGATAGCTGTCGAAGTTGACGCCGATCTGGACGTCGTCCGGCGTCACGACGTACTTCCTCGGCCGCGACAGCCAGTAGAACATCATGAAGAACTGGGCGCCGATGAAGACGACGGCGAATGACAGCTGGATCGCGAACGCCGGCAGGAACCCGACGAGGCCGATGACAGCGTCGATCAGCGCGTGCATCGAGTTGAGCAGGACGAAAACCGTCAGGAGGCCGAAGAGCAGGACCGCCCGACCCCGGTTCTTCTCCAGGAAGTAGGCGGTCGCGGATGCGAAGTTGCGGACGCGGGTCACGATCGATCCTCCTCGGCGACGGTTCCGTCGGATCTCAGCGGAATTCGGTGATGGCTCCGTTGTGCAGGTGGACGACGAGGTTGATGGTGATCGGGCTGCCGTCGGAGGTCGTCCCTCCGATCAGGATCTCGGTCACGCTGTCGTTCCCCTTCGCGAAGGTCCACAGGGGCTCCGCTCCACGGATCGACTTGAAGCCCCAGTTGGCGAACTCCCCGGCGAGGTATCGGTACGGCTCGCTCGGGACCACGGTCTGGACCTTCGACTGGTCGTCCGACTGGAGGGCGGCGATCAGCGACTGGACCTGCGGCGGCACGTCCGTCGTCGTCCCTGCCGCCTGCGCGGCGGTGACGGCGGGCGGTGCCGTGCTGGGCGCCGGGATCATGCCGACGAACGTGCGCCAGCCGATCGCCATGCCGAGCCCGAACAGGGACAACATGAGGAATGGCCGCGCGGTCGCCTCGAGTCCGTTCTTGACGCGACGGCCCGCACGGCGCCAGCGGCGGTCGGACGGCGAGAGCGCCGTGTCGGCGGGTGCCTGGGGCAGAAGGGTCAGGTTCGTGGCAGGCTCGGAGCTCGGAATGACGGGGTCCGCGGTCGCGCGGGCATAGGCAGCCGCGAACTCCGGGTCCGTCTCGACGAGCGCGGCGACATCCTCTGGCCGGACGGCCCTGAGCTCGTGCTTGGCAGCAGTCTCCCAGCCGGTGTCGGACGACGGGTCGAGGTCCTTGGCCTTGGGATGCCACGGTTCGGGCTGGGGGACGTCGGGCGGACGCCAGACAGGCGGCTCCTCCGGTTCCACCAGGGCAGACTCGGCAGATTCGGCGGTCGATTCGTCGGTCGATTCCGTGGCCTGGGCGGCGGACTCGGTATCGCCTTCGGGCGCCTCGTTCTCTTGCGGCGCCGGCTGCGGATCGCGCTCTGGCTGCTCGGCCGTCATGGCTTCGCCTCGAGTGCCTGGGGCGGCAGGATCAGCGTCGCCCTGCCCGACGTGGTCCAGACCCGCCAGCTCAGGATCGTGACGGTGCCGTCGCGGAGGACCGCCTCCGAGGCATAGGCCTGGAGCGACACCCCCGGCCCGCTGACGGTGCCGAGCAGCACGGGCGGGCCGATCTGCGACACCTGGGCAGCGAGGTCGTTGGCCTTGACCGTGTCGGTCTCGTCCGCGCCGAGCCGGTGCAGCTTCGCCTGGTCGTTCGCGACGAACGCTTCGATGAAGTCGCGGGCGATCGGGAGCTCGGTTGCGTTGGCCGGGAGGGAGGAGGTGGCCGGCGCCGCGGTTGGCGTCTTCGGCGAGTACTCCGCCACGATCGTCGGGATCAGGAAGCCGAGGACGACGCCCAGCGCGACCGTCCCCAGGAGTGCCCCGATCCGTCGTATCCAGCGCCGCCGTCGCATGGTCGCTCCGTTGTTGCCCCGCTGATGGGGTCGCAGTCTACGCTCGCGCGCGCGAAGAAGCGCTCGAGCGTTCCCCTCATTTGCGTTCGATACGCATCACAACCGTGCCCGGTTCAGCCCGTCCCTGACCCGTTGGTCCGGCCCTGGCCCAACGCGAGCGCGAGCGCGGCCCCGATCGACACGCCGACGGCGGTGATCCCGGCTGCGAACGCCCAGTCCTCCGGACCCGATCGCCAGCCGACCGGCATCGGGCGGAGGCGCCGGCGTCGTCGTTCCGTTCGTTCCGTCGAGGTCGAGGTCGCCCGCGCCCTCGCACGGGCGGCGAGGGCGAGCGCCGGGTTCGGCAGGGTGATCGGCTGGTCCGGTCGGTCGCTGTCACCGGTTGTTGCCGCCGTCGCCGGTCGTGCCGGCCTGTCGGCCAGAGGCTTGTCGGCCCTTGCCGCCTCGACCACCGCCGGTCGCGTCTCCTTGAGCGCCGCCGCAACCAGCGCTGCCGCGGCCACGAGGATGAAGGCCGAGATGTAGAACCACAGCATCAGCACGACCACGCCGCCGAGTGCGCCGTACGTGTTCGAGTAGTTGGCGAAGTT
>VBFG01000018.1 GCA_005882635.1 Chloroflexota bacterium
TTGGTCTCGGAAGGTAGTCGACTATTTCCGCCACGAAACGTTGCGCCGATACCATGACGACGATCTATACGAGGATTCAATGACTCGCATCTGCATCGATGTTGGGGTTTGGCAGTGACCTGGCGCGACGTCAATGTCAACGGTGAAGACCTTGACCGGCTTATTGACGCCTACTTTGCCGACGAGAAGATACTGGCCGCGAATAGGACGCCCGGTCCGATCTCCAAGGAACCCCTGCCTGGCTACGACGGGCGGCTGTTCGACTGGCTTACCGAGATGCTCAACTACGGACCGCCGGACGGCCCGGAGCAAGCTTGGCCAATCATCTTGCAATTAGTCGCGCGAGCTCCCGACGAGCGCGCGTTGACATTCGTTGGCTCTAGCGCTCTGGAAGATCTCGTGAGGAAATCGTCAATCGCTTTTCACGATCGGATAGTCGAGGAGGCGTCGTCGAACCCGCGCTTCCGCAGAGCGCTGTCACACGTACTTCAAACGGAGGCCGTGTCTCCCGATCTCCAGGAGTTGATCGCTTCCATTCGGCGCTCCCGCGGCCAGTGAACAGCCCAAAGTGTCCTCGCCTCCCTTCCGCTGCCCGCCGGTCCTTAGCTCGGGCCCGACGCCGCGAGGAGCTCGACGCAGATCGGAACGCCGGCTGGTCCGCCAGGCTCCCTGCAGCGCGCGGCCGCGATCGCCCTCGTATCGCCCCCGGGAAATAGAGCCGGATAGACGGACGCCACGGCCTCGAGGTCTGGCAATGACGTGCAGGCTCGCAGGACCTCGTCCAGTTGCGAGGTCTGCCCGGGACTCGCCAGAGCGGTGGCGACGGCATGGGCGGCATGGTCACAGACATCGGTCGGGAGTCCGGCCGGGCCCGTCGCGCTGTGGCAGCCTACGAGACTTGCCCCAAGCAGTAGCGCAATCCCGAGACGCCTCCAGACCGACATGGCGCCTGAGGTTACAGCGCGCCCGGGTCGCAAAGCGTGCGGGAATGTCACTCGACCTTCACAGCGTCTCGACCATGCCATCGGGGACGGGACACCCTGACTTTGACGTGGCCCTGGCGTCCCGGGCTCGTTCGGCCATTTCGCCACTCTATTCGCCGCTGCAGGCCAAATGGCGATGACCTCCGACCGCAGAACGCCTGGATCACTGGCGTTGTCGAATGTCACCAGACGGAGACGTCAGGCGCATGCTACGGATGGATCATGGTCGAGAGGAGCCGACGGAATGCCGTCTCATTCGGTGCGAGGTTTGGGCCCCGCAGGCAGGCGCTGACGCCGAAGCCCCGTAGCAGTGTCGCGATCTCCTCGTCGCCGCCAATATCGAGGCACGGCTGCCCTGCTTTGCGGACCATCGGCACCGGCGATGGATTAGCGAGGGTCAGCACCGCCGATCCCGAGAACGTCACGAGAATGCCATTGGCGGGCAGCTCAGTCAGCGGCAGCCAGCACCCCGTCGGCTCAGGCTGGGTCGGACACGGATCGGCGATGGCGGCATCGCTCAGAAAGAGGCCTGGACCAACCGGCATCGTCCAAATCTGCGGCCAGACCACGTTCCACGCCGACGGCATCTTGAACGCCCAGCCCCCGTAAGATCCGACGACCTCCGGGTTCGGCGAGGGCGTCAAAGTAGGGGCATGGGTCAACGGTGGAGCCGTCGCAGGGACTGGGGTTGGGACCGAGACTGATGTGCAACCGGCCAAGACGAAGGCAAGTGAAAGCGCGAGCGGAGGCGTCAGGAGCAGCCGTTGCGGCACGCCGTCACCTCAGGAAGCTGATCACACCGAATCAAGGCTAGGACGAGGGACGCTCGTGCGCCAGTGACGGTCGGACCTCCTCTGGCGACACTGCCTGGGCCCGGCGATTCAACCTCGATCGCATCAGCCAACCCAAGGACCCGCGCCCGATACGCGTCGAACGAACGGATCCGATTTGTCATCGGGCAGCGCTGCTAGTGCCGTCCGCACCGCGTCCCGCTCCGCGAGGTAGGCGCCGTCGCTCAGATCGCCTAGTGATGCGTTTCTGAAAACGCGCATACTCGGCCGAACACGGAGCGGGAGCACCGGAGCCCTCGGGTTCCGACCAGCGCGGCGTCCCGATACGGTCGCCTCAACCGTCGCGCAGGGTCAACGGCGAGACCGACCCTCCGGGCTGGCGCTTGACGCGCCGAGGAGGAACCTGCATGCCCAGATTCATCACGTTCTTCTCGTACTCGGCCGACTCCGCGAAGGCGATGATCGAACATCCGACCGACCGGTCGGCCGCCGCCAATGCCCTGGTTGAGTCGCTCGGCGGCACGCAGGAGGCCTTCTACTGGATGCAGGGGAAACATGACGGCTTCCTCATCACCAACCTGCCCGACGGCGTGGCGGCCGCCGCGCTAGCGGCCGCGGTCGGCGCGACCGGTGCCGTCGGGAGCCTCGAGACGCACCAGATCTTCGACCACGACGAGCAGGCGACCATCGTCCAACGCGCTGCGATCGCCCGCAAAGCATACAGGCCACCAACTGCGTGATCCATCGACGGCCCGACACGCGTCTCGCTGGGCAAGTCGTCCAGCGGTGCTGGACGCGTCGTCTTAAGGCTGACGCTTAGGGGCGTTGGCGAGAGCGCCAGCATGCCGGGCTGTCGGAGGGACGCGATCCCCTTTCGTCGCACGGACGGCCCGTCACCCAAGCAACGATGGAGCGGATGGTGGGACGCGGGCCCGCCAAGAGCGGCCCCGCGCCGCTGCAGCTCATCTGCGCGGCGCGGCGGCCCTCCCCGGCGCGTGCTAGCCCGGGACAGAATCGTCGGTCGCGTGAGGGGGCAAGGTCAACCGGCTTATCGACCAATCGGCACGTTTCGGCCGGTGACTTGTCCTCGGCGCGTCCACGGCCTGTCCACCACAGTCGTCGGTGAGAACAGGGCGACCGCCAGCAAGGCGCGTGCCGAGCTCACGAGCGGCCGCCAGTCCTCGTTAGAGCCACACGAACTGGTGATCGTGACGCGCCGATCCTGCCCGCTTCCTGGACCCCGGCTCGTTGTCGTTGGGCGACCACCGCCATCCTCGTTCCATAGTGAAGCCCCAGGCCCAAAGGCCTGAGGCTCCGGGGGTTATCCACGGCGAGGGCACGCCTATGATGGCGTGGACCCCCAGCACGTTCGCGCAGCTGACGCACCGTAGGGAAGGACGGACAGGATGGGCATCCTCGCGTGGATCGTGCTCGGCGCGATCGCCGGCTTCCTCGCCAACATGATCGTGGGCGGCGGCGAAGGAGTGATCGGCACGATCCTCCTGGGCATCGTCGGGGCGGTCGTCGGTGGTTGGCTGGCGAGCGCCTTCCTGAAGCTGAAGGACCCAACCGGCATCAATGTCGAGAGCATCGTCGTTTCCGTGATCGGCGCGATCATCGTGCTCTCCGCCGTCCGGGCAGTTGGCGGTCGCCGCCGGAGAGTTTGAGGTCGCCACCTTTGGCTCCCCCGCGCCGCCGACAGGCGAGCCAAAACGCATCCCAGGTGCATGATCAGACCCAGGCCGAAGTCCTACCGTCGCCGACCACGGAATCCGTCGATGCGCCTCGTACTCGGCGCGAGATCGTCCGGATCCGCCGTTCGTCGACGGAGACTACGGTCCTCCTGACCGCCCCTCGCGCACTACGTCTCGGTTTGCGATTGACGGCGGGAGCATTGCGGGCACTCTTACGGAGGCGGCGCGTTCAACTGGTGCTAAAGCGATTGGGTGCAAGCGACGAGGCCCTCACGATCGCCACGACCGTTGCGCGCGAGCAAGGTCCACCCGATCGAGCCGATCGATCATGAACACCGGCCGGAGGATCCGTATCGGCTGGATGGTGGACGGCCGGGACTAGTTGTGATTCCCATCGACCCGGGAACCGCGATCCAGCTTGCGAAGGGGCCAGGGTTCCAGCCCCGAGCTTGGAGCAAGCGATCAGTTGACCGTCATTCAGGAGCGCGGGTCCGCACGCATGGCCGCCACAGGCGCCCTGTGCTTGGCCACCCGTTCGACTTCGACGAACTTCGTGATCAACTCGAGCTCATTGGCGTCCCATGCGCGGTGCACATGTGGGTCCTGCCCTCTTCCGGGTGAGGGCGGCCGCGAGACGGACCACAGGGACCGACCGTTACAGCCCGCGGACGATTCTGACGAGCGTCTAAGCGCCCCATTGCCCGATCGTGCCGTACCCCACTCCTCACGGTTACCTAACAGGATGACGATTCTGAAGCCGCGGGCGTAAACTGATCGCGCGGACCGGCTGGATGACTCGCCCACGCGCTCCCCAGTGAGCGGCGCACGACGGGCCGACGTCAGTTTTGACTCGCGCAGGCCAGGAACCCCTGCCTACCCGGTCGTCCCCTGTTCCTGGCGGCGCGGGAGGCAGTAGCATGGGCCATCTTCGCTTGAGCGAGCACATCAACGCGCCCATCGACCATGTCTGGGAGATCAACGCCTCGTGTGAGCGACTCCCCGAGTGGAACGTGGTCATCGTCGATGTCAAGGACTGTCCGGACCGCCTCGATCGGGTCGGCGCAAAGGCGACGACGGTCGCGCGGATCTTCGGCCGAAAGATCGAGGGCACTCAGGAGACGACGAAGGCCGACAAGCCGCATGCCTACGCGCTGAAAGTGAGCGGCGCGGGTGGCGCCAAGGCAACACTAGGCATCACCTTCACCGAGGCCCGGGGCGGCACCGATGCGACCATCGAGATCGACTACGAGCTACCGATGGGCCTGTTCGCGGGCGTCGCGGAGAAGCTGCTCGGCGGATCGATCGAGCGGGACCTTCGGCACTCGCAGGAGAACTTCAAGGCACTCTGCGAGGCGACGGTTCCGGCTCACGTCTGACCCGTTGATCGCGGATGGGGCGGGTCACGCGGCCCGCTCCCATCCAGATTGCGTGCGAGGATGAAGGCCACGCTCGTCGCGTTCGGCGAGATCCAGATCGAAGGCAGACGGTACGCCCGCGACGTGGTCATCGATGGCGGGCGCGTGAGGCGCCGCCGAAAGGGCCCGTCGAAGGCGCTACGTGATCCGTTCGGGCACACGCCACTGTCGGCCGCAGAGGCCATCCCGTGGGGCGGTCCTCGGCTCATCGTCGGGACGGGCGTCGATGGCAGGCTGCCGATTGCGCCAGACGTCCGCGCCGAAGCCAAACGGCGCGGAGTTGGGATCGCCGCACTGCCGACGGCGGAGGCGTGCCGTCTCCTCGACGACCTGAGGTCAGACGACGTTTACGCGGTCCTGCATGTCACCTGTTAGCACCGACACGGCACGATTCTTCCATCGTTCGGATCCGCGACGGGGGTTCGACGGCCGCGGGAATCCCTGATAGGCGCTGCCAAGTGCGGTTCCACATCGCCGGACCTCACCGGAGCGTTGGGTCAACCTCTCGCCGCCGCGCCCTCGCCGCACTCGAGTGCGATCAGCCAGCCGTCGGGCCGGCTCAGCTCGTCGCCTACACCCGCGGCCGCAGGTCCACGCTGAAGTCGAGATGAGCGCGAAGCATGGCCAGCGCCTCGCCCCAGTTCGCGAGAGCCTCCGCCCAAGCGTCGATCGCCCCTAGCTGGTCGAGTGGGAACGGACCATCGACGAGCTCGAGTCGGCTGCCGTACCCAGCGGGATCAATGGTGACCGAGACCGTCGTGATCAGCCGCTGGTCCGGGAGCCACGGCCATCGGAAGACGAACGTGCGGTTGGGATGCGCCTCGATGACGTCCCACCACACCCGGCGGTCCGGCCAGACGAGCATGGAGCGGGCCCCGACGGCGAGTCCGCCTTCGATCCGGTCAGGGAACCAGCGCGCCAGCTCTTCGGGGTCGGCCCACGAGCGATACACGCGCTCGGGTGGCGCATTGAGTCGCCGGGCCATTCGGACCATGCGCGGGAGCGCGGCTCCAGGTGGGGACGGCAACGCCTCATCACCCATAGTCCGATCCCTCGCGAACCTCCGCATGCCGCATGTACGGCATGACCGTGGCAGCCTTCAAGTCGAAGCATATTCCCGCCTCCCGGAGCGGGGTAGGCAGCCGAATGAACAGGTGCGAGCTTGAGACCTACGACGAGCTTGAGCGCACCGATCGAGTTCGAGATCGACACGAACAACTCATCGTGTCGCCCGCGAAGCCGCTCCGCGCATTGCTATTCCACGCTCTCCGAGACCGTTTAGGCCCTCTACCTCGAGGCCGGCTGGGTTGAGCCGAGATTCGGCGGTTCTTTGACAACGGTCTGTGTTGAGCGAGCAGTTCGCACTCGCCCTAGATAGCCGAGCGTCGTCCAGATGCGGGCCGCTCGGATCGGCGTTGACATCAAGCGCAGGTCGGATGGCTATGTAAGGTTTGCCTTGGCTCCCGGGACGCGGTGCCTGCCCGGTCGGTCCCATCGCGGAGGAGTAATCGCCGTGCCCAAGGCCGAGCTCAGCACTCATATCGACCGATCACCCGAAGACGTATTCGGTTACGTCACCGAGTTCACCAACAACCCGAAATGGCGGACGAACGTGATCGACACGTGGTGGATCGACGAGGGCCCAACGCGACCGGGTCGGCGCGGCGGGCAGGCGGCCCGGATTCTCGGCCGGCGGATGGAGGTGACGGCCGAGATCGTCGAGTGGGATCCGCCTCGAGCCGCGAGCTGGAAGACCGTCCAAGGCAGCGCGACGCTCGTCGCCTACTGCCGCGTCGGGCCCGAAGACGGAGGCTGCCGCCTCACATATGGCGGCGAAGGCAAGGTCAACGGGCTCCTCGGCCTGTTGCTCAATCCGATCATCAAGTCCGTCATGCTCCGCGGCGCCCGATCCGATCTCGCCCGACTTAAGGCTGCCCTGGAGAACAGCGCAATCAGCTCAATGACATTTCGGTAGCCTACCCGGCGGATCACACCCGACCGGCGCGACCTCGCGGCAGCACCTATCGCCTGCGCTCGATTTCCCTGCGAGCCTCGTTCATCAGAAAGGTTTGTCACGCGGGCGAGGGCTCATGCACCGTCGAGGGCGAGATCGCGTCGAGTCCGATGCTTGCGCCGACGCGGGAGCAGGATGCAGAAGGCCGAGCACGACACCGAAGAGGGCGTGCATCGTCGCCTCTAAGGCGAAGACAAGCGGGCTCCACATGAGAGGCGGCCACGAACCACTTCGCCGATCGGGATGGATCCGATCAACTAGAGCCATCGCCGGCCTGAGGACAAGATTCTCAACCTCCGCGACGACAAGACCCTGCTAGGCCGAGCCAGGCGACGATCGGCAGGAGCAGGCTGGGGAGGCCGACGACCAGTCGCCCGAAATCGACGTGGATGGCGAACGTGGCGGGGTCACCGAAGATTCTGAGGCCGCGTCCGAAGAGTGCGCCCGCGCCGATCGGGTGACAACACGACGCGCTCATCGTGTACCGATCATTGTCGTCCGCGGCCCATCGCTCGGCTGGAGTGCTGACGGCGCTTAGCTGCGATTTGTCGGCCGGCCAGCGGGGTCGGGTTCCTCCAAGAACCCGATGATGAGTCTGGACAACTCGTAATGAGCATCCTCCTGAACCAGGTGTCCGGCGCCGTCGATGCGTTGGAATCGGGCGTTCGGGATGGCGGCGGCCAGTTCCTGGCCTCGCGTCCATGGGTAGTGGAGGTCGCCGACTCCAGCGATCAGTCGGGCGACGGTGATCGGTCCCGCGCCCGGGCAGCCCGAGGAGCGGATGGGCGATGAGGCCGTTGGCGACCCGGCGGGTGAGGCCATCGATCTCTCCCATCCAGGCGGCCGAGGCGAGCAAGGAGGAAGCGAGCGACGCTTGGACCGCATCAGTCGTTGTCAGCAGCGTGAGAGGGAGGGGGAAGCCGATTCGTCGAATCCGAGACACACACGATCAGCCCGACCCGCTCGGCCGGGGCGTCGGATCGCCCAACAAACGGCCGACTGTGACGATTGTCCAGCCGTGCGCCTTCCACCAGGGAATGAGCGTCTCGAGCGCCTCGTAGACATTCGGGTGGAAGGGCGGGCCGTTGAGATGGGTGACGACGATCGAGCCGCGGGTGCAGCCGCCCTCCACGGAGGCGATCTGGCGCTGCGTCGACCATCCGAGCGTGTCGCCGAAGAAGCAGTCCGAGCCGATCGAGCGCTCCCCTAACGAGCGGACAAGGGCG
Source organism: Chloroflexota bacterium (assembly GCA_005882635.1). GTDB lineage: Bacteria > Chloroflexota > Limnocylindria > Limnocylindrales > CSP1-4 > CF-46. The sequence goes on from VBFG01000018.1 coordinate 8,124, forward strand.
ACCTCGCGGCTCGTCCGGCAGAAGCCCGGGAAGCGGAAGAAGTGGACCTCGACACCCGTGAGGCGGCTGACGATCGCCTCGGTCCAGGTGACCTCGGTCCGCTCGGTCATCGGTGCGCGGATCGGGGTCGTGTTCGGGCAGTCGGCCGTCCAGCCGGCATGGTCCCAGGAGTGGTTGGCTAGCTCGATGGTCGGATCCCCGCCGAACCTCTTGACGAGCGATGGGAATGCCTCGGCGAACAGGCCGTTGAGAAAGATCGTCGCCGGCGTGTGCGTCTTCTCGAGAAGTTCGATAATGCGCGGGTCAACGAGCGATACACGGTTGCGCTCGGCGTACATCCACGGGTACATGTCGGCGTCAAACGTGAGCGCGATCCATTTCCGCGTACGGGACCCGTGGTTGTTGTAGGACGGGATGGATCGAACCGGCACGACAGGCTGAATCGACGGCCGCGGCGACGACGGCGGGACGCTGGCCGATGGCACCGCCGACGCCGACGGCTGGCTCGCGCTCGGTGACGGTGACAACGCCATTGGAGTGACGGTCGACGGCGTGGGCGAGGCGGGCTGTGTCTGGTTCAGCCCACAGGCTGCCAACGAGATCGCGACGCCGATCGCTAGGAGGCGCGCCGGCATGACCCGAGAACCCCCGCTCCCCGCCTAGTCCTGCCTGCTCGCGCGCATCGGTCGATCCCGTTTGCGGACCACGCCGCGCCCGCCGGGCGAGTATGCGCCGTCGCCCCGGGACGCGAAAGTGGTCAGGACAACAATTCGTGACTGACAGTTGCGCGCGATGGATTCACCGTTGCGGCGTCATCGGCCGGGCGGGTAACCTGCGCACTTGCGGACGAGCCGCCGCCGCCGCCCCTATCGCGTCCCCCAGCTATGCGATCCGGAGCGTTGTATTGCGCTTTCAGGCCCATCCGAGCCGGCGTCGCCGTGTCCATCGCCTTGGCGTTGCCGCCCTGAGCGTCCCCGTCGTCGCCCAGGCCTACATCGAAGCGGCGAGTAAGCGCCTTTCATCGAGTCCGCCGGCGATCGTCGTCGCGACCCTGCTCGTGACGAGCCTGGCCGCCAGTCTCCTCAGCGGGACTCCGGCCGTCGGAAAACCGCTGCCCGTCTACGAGCCGCTCCCGCCAGGCAGCTTCCAGCCGATCATCCCGCCGGCCTTCGCCGCAGCCAGTGGGGCTGCAGGGCTCTCGGCTGCAAGGACGCTGTCCGTCGAGCGCGATCAGCCACTTTGGGAGGCCTCGTCGGAGGGCCCCACCGTCGTCCGCTTCCGGCCACGAGATCGTCAGACCGGCATGTCGCGATTTGCCGCCGTGTCGGTGCGGTTCACCGTACCGATGGATCACGCCTCCACCGAGCGGGCATTCACGGCGTCCGTCGGGAGCACGGTGATCAAGGGCCAGTTTCTCTGGGCCGAGGGCGACACCGTGCTCGTCCTGATACCGGCCAAGGCATTCACGTTCGGTGCCCGGGTGAGTCTGGCGGTAACCGTCGAAGCCAGGTCGGCGGACGGCACATCCCTGTCGAGGCGCGTCTCGGCTACCTTCGCCGTCGCCCCGAAGCGTCCTCCCGCCCCCAGGGGCTCTGCCACACCTGCTCCGACCACTGCCGCACCGAGGAAATCCGCTTGGGTCTGGCCGCTGATCGGGCCGATTACCCAGTACTTCGGGCAGTCGCTGACGAAGTACGGCTTCCACAACGGCATCGACATCGATGGCGAGACGGGCGACCCGGTTCGGGCAGCGCGGTCGGGCCGCGTCGTCGTCGCCGGCTCGTATGACCAGTGTGGCGGCCTCGAGGTCCATATCGATCATGGGGACGGTTTGGTTAGCTGGTACCGTCACCTGTCACGGATTGACGTTCGCGTTGGAGCGCGGGTCGCGGCGGGGACGATCATCGGGCGGGTCGGTGCAACCGGCTGTGCGCTCGGGTCCCACCTGCATTTCGCCATCCGCCGCGGGATGACGTTCGTCGATCCGCTTCGCTACCTGCCACCCCGCTGACCTGAGGAGATCGAGCCGGGGAAGGACCACCGAATCCCGCCCGCAAGGCGAACTGTCACCAGGCCGCCTTCGCACGACTGTTCCAGCGTGTGTCGCCCCTACCGGGGCGATTGACCAGGGCCAAGTCCTCGACGGCTCAGGTGGTGCCTGCCCGTTTCGCCCAGAGCACTAGGGACAGTCCGGTTGCTGCCACAATCGCGGTCGCAATGAGAATCGCTATCGGCAGATCGTTCGTGGCCGTCTTGCCTGCCCGCTGAGGTCCAACCGACGGCTGGATCGGTTCGCCAAAGACGCGTCGGGCCGTGGCGAGGACGGCCGGATCGGTGGGCATCTGCTGGCACGGCGCCGTGACGATCGAGCCGTCTGGTCGAGCCGTGGCAACGACGAGATACCGCTCGCCAACCGTCGGCTTCCAGTCGGCGGACGTGATAGCCCCCGGCTGGACCAAGCCGCCCAGAACGGTCACGGTCGGCCGTGGGACGGCTCCGGCAAACCAGGCCTCGATGGCAAGGTCAGTCCGCCCGGGTTCCGCCGCCACGACCGTCCCACTGAGCACGATGAGGTCGCCCGTCCGGGGAATGGTGGCGAGGTTGAGCTCGAGGCACGACGCATGCACGGCCGTTGGGACCATCATGAGGAGCGCGC
>VBFG01000200.1 GCA_005882635.1 Chloroflexota bacterium
ACGCAGCTCGGCGACGGCGGTCGGATTGCCGCAGCCGAGGCTCGCCAGCAGGGCGGTATCCGGCAGCGCACTCCGATCGGTATCGTCATAGAGGAGCTCGCCGAAGACGGCTGTCCAACCGTCCGGGCCGCAACACGCTGCCTGGGCCGTGGGGGCGGTTCGGCGAGCCGATGCCGCGCGGGCAGCCTCGGCGTAGCGGGCCCGCACCTCGTCGTGGATCTGGTCCTGGTCGATCACCTGCGGTCCTCCTCGCGTGTGAGGCGTGAACGGCCGTGTCGGCCGGGGTCTGTCAGGCCGGGCAGCAGGCGAGATCGGTGTCGGCCGGCTTGGGTCGCGCGAAGCTGCGGACGCGGTCGATCAGCGAGACGTGCGTTGCGCGTCGGCTCTCGAGAAAGGCCTGCAGGTTCTGGCGATCGCGCAGCGTCGATGCGAGTTCGAGGTGGGCGCCCCCGGCGAGCATCCAGGCGATGTTTTGGTCCATGATGAGCGGGTCTCCTTTTCGGGTGAACTCCCTTTGATCGTAGGCTTAATATTGATGCTTGTCAATATAGACGAACGTCGATAGACTGCCGCCATGCCGCGAACGAAGACGACCCTCATCGATCCGGACGTGCAGCTGCTCCAGGCGCTCGCCCACCCCACGCGCCTCGCGATCCTCCGCGAGCTGACCGACACCAACGAGGTCTGTGCGTGCGACTTCACGTCCTGCTGCGACGTCAGCCAGCCGACCGTGTCGCATCACCTGAAGATCCTCAAGGAAGCGGGCGTCATCGCCGCCGAGCGGCGCGGGACCTGGATCTACTATCGGATCGTGCCCGCCGCGGCGGAGCGCCTCCGGGCGCTCGCCGGCGAGCTCCTCGGCGCGCCGCAGGTGATCCCGGCATCGGCCCTGATGGCGGCGCGGCCGTCGCGGGATGCGCGGACCCCGGCCCGCGCCTGAGGGCGAGCTAGCGGCGGTCGCGGTCCAGGAGGTCGGGCGCGATCAGCCACCGCAGCACACCGCGGCCATCGGCGACGCGACCGCGGAGATCGACCCGGGCGAAGGCAGCCTTCTTCAGCGTCACCTCGGCGCCGACGAGCGCCGAGAGCAGCTCGCTGAAGTCCGGATCGTGGCCGACGAGGAGCGGGCGACTCGGCGAGCCTGCGTCGGCGAGGATGGCGTCGACCGCAGCGCCGTCAAAGCCGGCCGCCAGCCGCTCGTTGAACCGGACTCCCGTCGTCCAGCCGTCGGCGACGATCTCGGCGGTCCGTCGGGCGCGGGCCTTGGGGGAGCTGATCACCGCGTCCGCGGCGAATCGGACGCTGTGGAGGAATGTCGCAAGCCGCTCGGCCTGAGCCTCGCCCTTGGCGCTGAGCGGGCGATCGGCGTCGTTCCCGGTCCACGCCTCGGGGTCCCCGGCATCGGCGTGGCGCAGGAGGTACAGCTGGAGGGCCGGCCGGTCGGGGCTCACCCGTCGAGCCTCGCGAGGAAGTCCGCGATTCGCCCTCGCAGGTCGGCCATGGCCGACCGGTATACGACCAGCTGCTCCTCCTCCGCGCCCGTCGCGAGCGCCGGGTCCGGGATGCTCCAGTGGGTGCGGATGGCCGGGCCGGGGAAGACCGGACAGGCCTCCGCCGCGTTGTCGCATACGGTGATTACGTGATCGAACTGCCGGTCGAGGAACTCGCTCATGGACTTGGACCGCGCCCAGCCGTGATCGATCCCGGCCTCGTCCAGGACCTGCTCGGTCCGGGGGTTGATGCGGCCCGCCGGCGCGCTCCCGGCGGATTGCACGACGACACGCCCGTCGCCGAGCTCGCGGAACAACGCCTCGGCCATGATCGAGCGGCACGAGTTGCCCGTGCACAGCACGAGGATCCGGGCTGGTGCCGTGGCGACCGCGGTCATGACGGAATCGTAGCCGGTCCTCGGGCGCGGTGATCCGCCCGCCTGATCTCGCGCGGCTGACCCTGGCCGCGGCGTGCTGGGGACTCGGCACCGTCATCAGCAAGCGGGCCGTCGCCGAGATCCCACCGCTCACCCTCCTCGCGATCCAGCTTGCAGTCAGCCTCGCGGTTCTCGCGCTGCTCATGCGGCTGCGGGGCGTCTCGGTGCGGGCCGAGGCTCCGGCGCTGCTTGGTCGGCTCGGCGTGCTCAACCCGGGCGCCGCGTATGCGTTGAGCCTGCTCGGGCTGGCGACGATCTCGGCCAGCGTGTCGGTGACGTTGTGGGCCATCGAGCCGCTGCTGATCGTCCTCCTGGCCGGCTGGCTCCTCCACGAACAGGTATCGCGGAGACTGATCCTGCTGACGATTGCCGCCGTCGGCGGCATGATCGCAGTCGCCTACGACCCGTCGGGCGCGGGGACGATCATCGGCGTCGGGCTCACGCTCGCCGGCGTCGGCTGCTGCGCGGTCTACAGCGTCATCGCCCGGCGCTGGCTGCCCGAGGCGGAGTCGACGACCCAGGTGGTCTTCGTCCAGCAGGCCTATGCCCTGGGGTTCGCGCTCGTCGTCGCGCTCGCCGTCTTGCTGCTCGGCGGCGGCGCCCTTCGGGTCACGCCAAGCCTGACGGCCGCCGCGAGCGCCGTCGGATCGGGCGCCCTCTACTACGCCGGGGCGTACTGGTTCTACCTCGGTGCGCTCCGAAACGTGCCGGCCTCGCGGGCGGTCGTGTCGTTCTACCTGATCCCGATCGTCGGCGTCGCCTCCAGTATCATCCTGCTCGGCGAGCGGCTCCAGCCCTGGCAATGGCTCGGCGTCGCGATCGTCGTCGGTGCGACCCTCGCGACCGTCGGTCGCCCGGAGCTCGCTGCGTCAGCCTCCGGCGCCGGCCTCGACGGCCTGCCGTCGCGACGCCACGAGGACGAACTGGCGGATCCGCTCTGACAGCTGGACGAAGGCGAGTTGGCGATGCGCACGACCAGGACGCGGACGGGTGCGTCACTCACGGATTCAGGTCCTCGATCTCGCCGCTCGCCAGGAACACGACGTCTTCCGCGATGTTGGTGACCCGATCGCCGATCCGCTCCACGTAGTGGGACGCGAACAGGATCCGCGTGCCGCGCTCGACGTTGCCGGGATCGGCCCGCATCAGCTCGACGACC
>VBFG01000205.1 GCA_005882635.1 Chloroflexota bacterium
ACGACCTCCTCGATCCGGCCGGGATGGATCCGGCCGTCACCGATCAGCTTCGTGAGGGCGATGCGGGCGACCTCGCGGCGAACAGGGTCGAAACCGGATAGCACGACCGACTCGGGGGTGTCGTCGATGATCAGGTCGACGCCCGTCGCCTGCTCCAGCGCCCGGATGTTGCGGCCCTCGCGGCCGATGATCCGACCCTTCATCTCGTCGTTCGGGAGGTGGACGACGCTGACCGTGTGCTCGGCGGTGTGGTCGGCCGCGACGCGCTGGATCGCGGTGATGATGATGTCGCGGGCCTTCTCCTCGGCCTCGTCGCGGGCTCGCCGGTCGATCGCCCGGGCGAGCTTGACCGCGTCGTGCTCGGCCTCCTCGCGGACGGCCTCGAGCAGGAGGCCCTTCGCGTCCTCGGCGCTGACGCCGCTGACCCGCTCCAGCGCCTCGACCTGCTCCTGGTGGGCACGCGCCAGCTCCTCGCGTGACTTGTCGAGGTCGCGGTCCCGCTCCAGGAGCTTGCGGTCACGCTGCTCGAGCATGTCGGTCCGCTGGTCGAGCTGCTCGTCACGGGCCAGGAGGCGGCGCTCCAGGACGCTCAGCTCGTTGCGCTTGGCGCGAGCCTCGTCCTCGGCTTCGCGCCCGAGGCGGAGCTTCTCGTCCTTCGCCTCGAGGATCAGCTCCTTCTGGCGCGCTCGAGCCTCGGCCTCGATCCGGCGCGCCTCCGCCTGCGCGGCCTTCATCGACTGCGACGCGAACATGCCCCGCACGATCATGCCGAGCAGGGCTCCGCCGACGGCGGCGACGATCGCCACCGCGACGACGACCGGTGTCTCCATCTGTACCTCCCGTCCGGCGCTCGGCGCCGGAGGTTGATGTCCACTGCTCGGCGTCGTCCGCGTCGGGAACGGCGAATCGACCGATGGGCCGGTCGTGGGCGGTGACAAGCGCCGGGTCTGGTGGGCCGCGTCGCTCGGGCGACGCCTGTTGAAATCTGGGGCGTAGCCTACTACGGTGCGGCGCGGCGAGCCCGGAGGGCCCACGCGATGTCGAGGGCTCGGACGGTTTCGGAGGAGCGTCGAATGGGGGTCCCCAGGCGGGCGGTCGAAACGGTCGTGGTCGGCGCCGGCCACAGCGGCCTGATCGTCAGCCGGCTGCTGAGCCAGGCGGGTCGCGAACACCTCGTCGTCGAGCGTCGGTCGAGCCTGGGCGGCGGCTGGCAGGACCGCTGGGATGCGTTCCGGCTCGTGTCGCCGAACTGGATCACCTCGGTGCCGGGGTTCGACTATCGAGGGACCGATCCCGACGGCTTCATGCCACGCGACGAGATCGTCGAGCACTTCCGGGCCTACGCCGAGGCGATCAAGGCCCCGGTGGAGCTCGACACCGACGTCACGAAGCTCGTCCCCCTCGAGAACGGCGCGGCCCGCTTCCGCCTGACGACGAGCCGCGGCGACATCGACGCACACTCCGTGATCGTCGCCGGCGGGCCGT
>VBFG01000019.1 GCA_005882635.1 Chloroflexota bacterium
CGCGCGGGTCACGACCGTGGCCGGGCAGGGGCCTCGCGGCAACTACGACGTCTGGATCTCGGACGGCGAGCGCGTCCGGACGTACAGCAGCATCCACCGCTTCGGCACCGATCGACCCGTCCGGCGAACGCTCGTCGGCGTGAGCGGCGACGAGGGTCGCGACCTGCCGGGCCCGTCGCGGGTCTACCGGCCGCTGACGGCCCTGCCGATGGAGACCCTGCCCGACACGTTCATCCACCCGGCCGGCTATTGCCAGAACGTCCTCGCGACCGGGGCCTGCCGGGTGGTCGAGGCCGGCAGCGTTGCCGACCGGGAGACGATCGTCGTGGAGTGCGACCACCCGCGGACG
>VBFG01000020.1 GCA_005882635.1 Chloroflexota bacterium
GACACTCGCCGCCCGATTTCGGAGGCAGCCGCGCTCACCCATGGTGGTTTCGAGCCTCGGCGGCGCGCCCGGCACCCAGGTGTGCTCGGATCCCTTTCGTCGTGCGCCTGGGAGGCGCGAGCCCGACGCCACCGCCCACCCATTGCGATCCTCATCAGAACGCCCGGCCGGTGGCCGGGCGTTCGTCAAGGACGGCGCGGACCGGTCAGGCCTCGGCCATCTCCAGATCGCGTTCGATGGCGGCCAGCTCTTCGGCCGATCCCTGCACCTTTGGTCCCTTGAACCAGTTCTTCGCCGAGACGGCGTACCAGATCGCTGCCCCACCGAGGACGACGAGGAACACGACCGGCGTGTAGTTGAACGTGTTGATCGTGATCGGCTGAGCCTGCGGCAGCAGGAACATGACGCAGATGAAGATGACCCAGATCGTCGCCACGATCCCGATCGGGCGGCTCCAGCGGCCGAGCGTCCACGGTCCTTCCTGGAACCGCGAGCCCGCCCGGAGCCGAAGGAACACCGGCGCGATGTAGGCGACGTAGAGCCCGATCACCGCGATCGACGTGACCGCGGCGTATGCAACCGGGCTATAGAGGTATGGCAAGCCGAGGATGAATGCGCCGACCGCCGCCAGCCAGATCGAGTTCGTTGGGGTCCGCGTCCGGGGATTGATCCGATGCCAGAAGCTGCTGCCGGGAATCGCCCCGTCGCGCGAGAACGCATAGATCATCCGCGAGTTCGCCGTCACCGAGGACATCCCGCAGAAGAACTGGGCGCCGACGACGAGGAAAAGGATGAAGATCCCGCCGCTCTGGCCGATGGCATCGATCCAGATCTGGGCCGGCGGCACTCCGGTCGGTGACGCGAGCGCGTGGGCATATCCATCGACGGCCGAGCCGTCCGCCGCGGTGAATACCTTGTCCGGCGTGATCCCGATGTTCATGGCGACGAGGAGAATGAATCCGAAGATCACCGAGACGACAACCGAGAAGAGGATGCCGCGCGGCGACGACAGGTTAGCGTCGTGGGTCTCCTCCGACATATGGGCCGATGCGTCGTACCCAGTCAGCGTGTACTGCGCGTTCAGCAGCCCGATCAACATCACGTACAGCGGGATGCCGAACAAGAGCGGTCCGGGCCACGGGTTGGCGGCTGTGTCGCCGGTGTTGTCGACGAATTTCGAGAAGACGGTCCCGATGTCGGTCCTGGAGTGCTGGTTGAGCAGGACGGTCACGACGACGATCGCGGCGACCCCGACGACGTGCCACCAGACCGAGACGTCGTTGAGGAGAGCCACGAGGCGAATCCCGAACGTGTTCAGGAGACCGTGGATGACGAGGACGATCGCGTAGAGCAGGATCGTGTGAGGCGGGTCGACCGGATATCCGACCGTCAGGTTGAGCAACGCGTTCAGGAAGAACGAAAGCCCGAAGTCGATGCCGGCTGTGACCGCGACCTGACCGACGAGGTTGAACCAGCCGACGAACCAGCTCCACGCGGCGCCGTTCCCGCCTGCTTGGTCGGCCAGCTTCGCAGACCAGTAGTACAGACCGCCTGCAGTTGGATAACTCGATGCGACCTCGGCCATGCCAAGGGCGACAAGGGTCACGAAGAAGCCGACGACGAGCCAGCCGATCGTCATGACCGCTGGGCCGCCCGTGTTCATGGCGAACAGGAAGAGCGTCAGGCAGCCGGATAGGATCGAGATGATCGTGAACGACACTGCGAAGTTGGAGAACGTCCGCATCCCGCGGCGCAGCTCCTGGGCGTACCCCAGTGAGTGCAGCTGGTCGGTGTCCGACTGAGCCATCCCATCTCCTCCATCGATCCCACGTGACGGTTTCGCCGGGACGCAAGGACTCCCCATCGCAACAATAGGCGCCGGGGATCGGCAGTTTCAACCGGTCGGGCGCCGTCGGGTCGAAGCGGCCCGGCAGGTGCGCCAGGGCCGGAGGTGAGCGGATGGGCGATCGACTGGCCGGCAAGGTGACCGTCGTGACCGGCGCGGGCTCAGGGATCGGGCGGGCGACGGCGATACGGTTCGCCGAAGAAGGCGCACGGGTCACGTGTGTCGACGTCGCGGGCGATGCCGTCAACGAGACGGTCGCGACGATCGGCGCGGCCGCCCACGCCGTCGTCGCCGACGTCTCCGACCCCCGCCAGGTCCAGGCGTACACGGACGAGACGGTCGAGCGTTGGGGCGGCCTTCATGCCGTCTTCAACAACGCAGGCGTCAACATCCCGGGCGTGTTCCACGAGGTCCCCGACGCGGTCGTGGACCGGACCCTCGACGTCAACGTTAAGGGCTGCATCTACGGCTGCCGCTACGCGATCCCGCACATGCTCCGAGGCGGCGGCGGCTCACTGATCAACACGAGCTCCGTCAACGGCCTGGTCGCCGAGCCGTTCCTCGCCATCTACGCGACCTCCAAGGGGGCCATCGTCATGCTCAGCAAGGGGATCGCCCTGGACTACGCGAAGCAGGGGATCCGTTGCAACGCCATCGCGCCTGGCTGGGTCGACACGCCGATCAACTACGCCCACGCCGAGATGCTCGGCGGGCTGAAGGAGGTCTATGCGACGATCGACTCATTCCAGCCGATCGGGCGGCCCGGCGAGCCGAGGGAGATCGCCAACGTGGCCTTGTTCCTTGCCTCCGACGAATCGTCGTTCGTCACGGGCAGCGTCCTCGTCGCTGACGGCGGGATGACCGCGAAGTGATTCCGATCGCACGACGCCGCAGCAGCGGCCGAGGAGGCGCACGATGACCACCGTCATGCACGCCGAGCACGCCACCCACGACCCCAGCCCGGATCATCCCCGGCTCCAGGAGCTCCAGGCCCTCGTCCGCGACGGGCGGATCGACACGCTGATCGTCGCCATCACCGACATGCAGGGCCGGCTGATGGGCAAGCGCGTCCAGGCCCAGGCGTTCCTCAGCGGCGTCATCGACCACGGCGCCCACTTCTGTACGTACCTCCTCGGCACGGACATGGAGATGAACACGCCCGAGGGCTTCGCCCTGATGAACTGGGAGACAGGCTACGGCGACTGGATTGCCGAGCCGGTCTGGGACACGCTACGGGTCCTGCCCTGGCTGGAGAAGACGGCCCTCGTCCTGTCCGACACGTACAACGAGGAGGACCATGCCGAGATCCCGGTCTCGCCACGGACGATCCTCAAGCGCCAGGTTGCCAAGGCGGCGACGGCCGGGATCGCCGTCAAGGCGGGGTCGGAGTTCGAGTACTACGTCCTCAAGGACTCGTGGGAGGAGTCGGCGCGGGCCGGTTGGAGCGTCCCCCAGCGGTTCGGCTACTACAACGAGGACTACCACCTCCTGCAGGCGACGAAGGCCGAGCCGCTCCATCGCCTCCTCCGCAACCAGATGACCGAGGCCCGGATCCCGATCGAGTTCTCGAAGGGCGAGGCCGCGCCGGGCCAGCACGAGGTCAACATCCGCTACGACCACGTCCTCGAGTCGGCCGACCGGAGCGTGATCTTCAAGCACGGCGCGAAGGAGATCGCCTACCTCAACGGCTGGGGGATCACCTTCATGAGCAAGCCGGACCACACCTGGACCGGCTCGTCGGGCCATCTCCACATGAGCATCTGGGACACGGCCGGGGACCGTCCGCTCACCCACGAGCCCGATTCCGGCCTGCCCTACGGGATCAGCCGCCAGTTCAGCCAGTTCGTCGCGGGGATGATGGCCTACTCGCGCGAGCTGGCCGTCTTCATCGCCCCGAACGTCAACTCCTACAAGCGCTACGCCTCGCTGTCATGGGCGCCGGTCAACATCGTCTGGGGCCGCGACAACCGGACCACCGGATTCCGGCTGGTCGGGCATGGACCGTCGCTCCACGTCGAGGACCGCTTCCCGGGCGGCGACATGAACGCCTACCTGACCTACGCCGCGATGATCGGCGCCGGCCTCCGCGGCATCGAGCAGGAGCTGACCCTCGTCGACGAGTTCAAGGGCAATGGCTACATCGCCAAGGGCGTCGCCCGGATGCCGCGCGCGCTCTACGAGGCGATTGCGGAGCTGGAGCGGAGCCAGGCCGCCGTCGACATCTTCGGCCAGGACGTCGTCGCCCACTACCTGAATGCGGCGCGGGTCGAGCAGGAGACCTACGACTCGATCGTCCACGACTGGGACCGCGAGCGGTATCTCGAGCGCGCCTGAGGGCGGTATCCTCGCCGGAAGAGCGCGCGCTGGTCCGGGAACAGGCGCGCCGAGCGGGAGCAGCGTGGCCTCAAAACGGGAGCCGTCCGTCACCGTGCCGTCCAACGAAGCCTCGGACGAGGCCGCCCTGCGCGCGCGGATCGCGGAGCTCGAGGGGCGCGAGGCGGAGCACGAGCGCGCCGAGCGGGTCCAGGCGGCCCTCTACCGGATCGCGGAGGCGGCGACGGCCGCCCACGACCTCCAGGCGTTCTACCGCGAGGTCCACGAGACCGTCGCGACGCTGATGTACGCCGAGAACTTCTACATCGCCCTCTACGACGACGAGCGCAAGGCGATCAACTTCCCCTACAACGTCGACACGCTGGATCCCCTCGTGCCGGACCCGAACGCCTGGGATCCGATCGGCGTCGGTTGGGGACGCGGCGTGACCGCCTACGTACTGCGCACCGGCCAACCGATCGTCATCACGCCGGAGCGGCATCGCCAGCTCGTGGCCGCTGGTGAGATCGAGACGATCGGCCTGGTGGCCGAGGGCGATTGGCTCGGCGCCCCGCTGATCGCCGATGGCCGGGCGACTGGGGTCGTCGTCTGCCAGACGTACCGCGGCGACGAGCACTACACGGACGCGGACCGCGACCTGCTGGCGTTCGTCGGCCAGCACATCGGCTCCGCGCTGACCCGCGTCCGAGCGATCGAGGAGACCCGCCAGCGGAACACCGAGCTGGCCCTGATCAACGAGATCGGCCTGGCCCTCGCGAACCAGCTCGACTTCCAGTCGATCATCGACCTCGTCGGCGGGCGGGTCGGCGAGATCTTCGAGCCGCAGTCGATGTTCATCGCCCTGTATGACGCTGCCGCCAATCGGGTCGAATTCCCGTACGCCATGGACGCGGGCGAGCGGTCGGTCCGGCAGCCGATCGAGCTCGGGCCCGGCCTGACGACCCGGATCATCGAGACCAAGCGGCCATTGCGGGTCGGCTCCGACGAGGAGGCGAACGCGCTTGGGGCGGTCCAGATCGGCGGCTCGGACACGGAGTCGTTCCTCGGCGTCCCGATCTTGAGCGGCGACCGCGTGACCGGCGTTGTCGCGCTGGAGCGGCTGGAGAAGAACGCCTACACCGAGAGCGACGAGCGCCTGCTCTCGACGCTCGCTTCGAGCATGGGCGTGGCCCTCGAGAACGCCCGTCTGTTCGACGAGACGAAGCACCTGCTCGACGAGACCAACGCCCGGGCTGCTGAGCTCGCGATCATCAACAGCGTCCAGCAGGGGCTGGCCCAGCGTCTCGACATCCAGGCGATCGTCGAGCTCGTCGGCGATCGGATCAGTCAAATCCTCGATGCGCCAACGCTGACGATCGCGATCGTCGATCCCGACCGCCAGGAGATCGACTTTCCGTACTCGGTCGAGGACGGCGTTGCCATCCGGAATCCGACGATGGCGCTGGGCAAGGGGCTCACCGGACGGATCATCGACACGAACCGCCCGATCCGGATCGGGGCGAGCGCCGAGGCCGACGCCCTCGGTGCCTCGTGGTTTGGGGTTCGAACGGAGTCCTACCTGGGTGTGCCGATCCCGGCCGGCGACCGCGTCATCGGGGTCATCGCGGTCGCGACTCTGCCGGCGAACGCCTACGACGAGGCCGACGAGCGGCTGCTGTCAACAATCGCCTCGAGCATGGGCGTCGCCCTCGACAATGCCCGACTGTTCGACGAGACGAAGCACCTGCTGGCCGAATCGAACGACCGGGCGGCGGAGCTGTCCGTCATCAACGAGATCGGCACCGCCCTCGCCCAGCAGCTCGACTTCCAATCGATCGTCGAGCTCGTCGGCAAGCGCGTAGGCGAGATCTTCCACGTCAAATCGCTCCACATCTCGCAATACGACCCGACGACCGGCGTCATCTCCTTCCCGTATGGGGTTGAGGAAGGAGAGGTAACGGAGATGCGGTCGATGGCGTTCGGTGAGGGGCTGACCTCGAAGATCATCCGGTCGCGCATGCCGCTCCGCCTGGGCGGCAGCGACGATCCGGGGGCAGCCGGCGCGATCCGTCAGGGGCTGGACACCCAGGGCTGGCTCGGCGTGCCGATCCTGGCCGGCGATCGTGTCCTCGGGACGATCGCGCTCGAGAGTCTCGAGCGGGACGCGTTCACGGAGGCCGATGAGCGGCTCCTCGGCACGATTGCCACCAGCATGGGCGTCGCCCTCGAGAACGCACGGCTCTTCGACGAGACGAAACGGCTGCTGGCCGAGACCGAGCAGCGCAACGCCGAGCTGGCGGTGATCAATGACATCGGCGCCGCGCTCGAGGAGCAGCTGGACTTCGACGCGATCGTCGACGTGGTCGGGGAGCGCCTGGCGGCGATGTTCCGATCCGATGACGTCTTCATTGGCTTGTACGAGCGGGCGACGAACCTCATCAGCTTCCCGTTCGACGTCGATCACGGCCACCGGGTCCACAGAGATCCCATCGAGCTGGGGGCGGGCCTGTCATCCAAGGTCATCGGCACCCGTCGTCCGCTTCGCTTCGGATCGTATGCCGACCAGGTCGCCGCCGGGTCGATCCTCCCTGCCTACCAGGAAGGCGACCAAACGGCGCCAGGCGAGTCCTGGCTCGGCGTCCCGATCCTCGCGGGCAGCGAGGCGATCGGCCTCGTGGTGTTCGGCAAAGCCGCCCCCGAAGCCTTCAGCGAGAGCGACGAGCGAGTCGTCAGCACGGTCGCCTCGAGCATGGGGGTCGCCCTCGAGAACGCCCGTCTGTTCGCGGAGACGAAGCGGCTGCTCACCGAAACGAACGAGCGGGCCGCCGAGCTGGCCCTGATCAACGACGTCCAGCGCGGCCTGTCCGAGAAGCTCGACATCCAGGCGATGTACGACCTCGTCGGCGACAAGATCCAGGAGATCTTCGACGCCCAGGTCGTCGACATCGGGGTCATCGATCTCGACGCCGGCGTCATGCGGTACCCGTACACGATCGAACGCGGCGTCCGGTTCCCCGATATTGCGACGCCCATCGGCGGTTTGAGCAAGGTCCTCCTGGAGACCAGGGCCCCGATCCTCGTCAACCACGACCTGTTGGGGTGGTTCGAGCAGCGTGGACTCGACAGCCAGATCGTCCAGGGCGAACCCGCGAAGGCGGTGCTCGTCGCCCCGCTCATCGTCGGCGACCAAGTCCGAGGCCGGATCTCACTCCAGAACCTCGACCAGGAAGACGTGTTCTCGGAGTCCGACGTCCGGCTCTTGATCACCCTGGCCTCGAGCCTCAGCGTCGCCCTGGAAAACGTTCGCCTGATCGACGAGACCAGGCAGCGCCTCGCCGAGCTCGCGACGGTCAACGAGGTCAGCCAGGCGCTGTCGAGCCAGCTCGATCTGGAGCCGCTGCTCGAGCTCGTCGGCGAGCAGATGCGGCGGACGTTCGATGCGGACGTCTGCTACGTGGCGCTCCACGACGTCGCCTCCGGCCTGATTCGGTTCCCGTACGACTTCGAGGTCGGTGTCCGGCGCGAGCCCGAGCCGATCGCCTTCGGCGAGGGCCTGACCTCGGAGGTGCTGCGAGCAAAGGCGCCTCTCTTGCTCAATCGCGAGGCCGACTTCCCCAACGTGAGCGGCAGCCATCTCGGGGTCGAGGCGAAGGCGTATCTCGGCGTGCCGATCATGGCCGGCGACGCGGCGATCGGCGTGATCAGCGTCCAGAGCACGACCCAGGAAGGCCGATTCGGCGAGGCCGACGCACGACTCCTGTCGACGATCGCAGCCAACGTCGGGATCGCGATCCAGAACGCCCGGCTGTACCAGGAGGCACACCGGCGCGGCGATGAGATGGCGGCGCTCGCCGAGGTCGGCCAGGAGATCTCGGCAACGCTCGACGTCCAGGCCGTGCTCGATCGGATCGGCGAGCGCGTCCGGACGCTTCTCGCCGTTGATTCGGTGGCCCTCTGGATCGCTCAACCGGACGGCGAGACCTTCCGGCCGATCCTCGGAAAGGGGCAGATCGCGGACGCGATCATGTCGGGCGAGATCCGGGCCGGCCGCGGGATCGTCGGCGACATCATCCAGCGCCGAACGCCGGAGCTGATCAACGAGACGGGAATTGATCCCCGAGCGGTCAGGATGCCGGGCACGCCCGACCGCTCCGGCGAGATCGAGCGGATGATGGTGGTCCCCCTCATCTCCCGCGATCGTGTGACCGGCGTCACCGCGGTGTGGCGACATGCCGGTGAGCCCTTCGTCCAGGCCGATCTGAACTTCCTCGTGGGGCTCGCCCGGCAGGCCTCGATCGCGATCGAGAACGCTCGGCTCTTCCGGGCCGCTCAGGATGCGACCCTCGCTGCGGAGGCCGCCAACCAGGCAAAGAGCGCCTTCCTCGCCGCAATGAGCCACGAGATCCGGACGCCGATGAACGCGGTGATCGGGATGAGCGGACTGCTCCTTGAGACGAAGCTGGACGCGGAGCAGCGCGACTTCGCCGAGACCATCCGGACGTCGGGCGATGCGCTGCTGACGATCATCAATGACATCCTCGACTTCTCGAAGATCGAGGCCGGCAAGGTCGACCTGGCCGCCGAGCCGTTCTCCCTCCGGACGTCGATCGAGAGCGCGCTCGACGTGGTCGCCCCGATCGCTGCC
Organism: Chloroflexota bacterium; assembly: GCA_005882635.1. Taxonomy (GTDB): domain Bacteria; phylum Chloroflexota; class Limnocylindria; order Limnocylindrales; family CSP1-4; genus CF-46. The sequence continues at coordinate 8,805 of VBFG01000020.1, forward strand.
AAGAAGGGGGTCGAGCTCGCCTACGCGATGGGCGCCGATCTCCCCGAGGGGATCGTCGGCGACGCGGGACGCCTGCGCCAGATCGTCTTGAACCTGCTGTCGAATGCGATCAAGTTCACCGAGCAGGGCGAGGTCGTGCTGGCCGTCGAGGGCCGGCGCCCGGCGGCGCCGCCGGATCCGTGGACCATCGAGGTCGAGGTCCGCGACACGGGCATCGGCATCCCGCCAGAGCGGATGGACCTCCTGTTCCAGTCCTTCAGCCAGCTCGACGCCTCGATCTCGCGGCGGTACGGCGGGACGGGGCTGGGCCTGGCGATCAGCCGTCGCCTCGCCGAGTCCATGGGCGGCGAGCTGACCGCGACGAGCAGCGGGGTTGCGGGCGAGGGCAGCACGTTCCGGCTCGTTCTGCCGGCGGTGGCCACCGCCCTGCCGGACGCGCCGCCGGCTCCGCCGGAGCGCAGCCTCCGCGGCTGTCGAGTGCTGGTCGTCGACGACAACGCCACGAACCGGCGGATCCTGACCGGGTTCCTCGATCGGTGGGGGGTTGAGGCCAAGGCGACGGCCTCCCCGCTCGAGGCGATCGAGTGGGTCCGCAGCGGAGCGGTCTTCGACGCAGCTGTGCTGGACTTCCTGATGCCAGATCGCGACGGCGTGGAGTTGGCGGAGGACCTGCGGGCGCTGCGGCCGGACCAACCGATCCCGGTCGTCATCCTGTCGTCGATCGGTCAGCACAGCCGGACCGCGTCGAACGTGACCGCGATGCTCGTCAAGCCCGTCAAGCCATCGGCGCTCCATGATGCGCTCGCGGACGCCCTCCTGGCCGCTGAGCCTGTGGCGACACCCGCGGCCTCGACCGAGGCCGCGCCTCATGCGGAGGCCGCCCGGGCCGCCGGTGCCGATTCGGGGCTCCGCGTCCTTCTGGCCGAGGACAACGCCGTGAACCAGAAGCTGGCGCTCCGACTGCTGGAGCGCATGGGCCTGCGGGCCGAGGTCGTCGACAACGGCCGGGCCGCGGTCGACGCGGTCAGCACCGGCCAGTTCGACCTCGTCCTCATGGACGTCCAGATGCCCGAGATGGACGGCCTGGAGGCGACGCGCCAGATCCGGTCCGCCTGGCCCGATCGGCCGCTCCGGATCGTCGGCCTCACGGCCAACGCGATGGCCGGCGACCGCGAGGCGTGCCTGGCGGCCGGGATGGACGACTACGTGAGCAAGCCGATCCGCCCAGATGAGCTGGAGGCGGCGATCGCGAAGGTCCGGCCAGCGATCGCGGGAGGGCGGGCGTGACCCCGCCGGGCGGCAACGGCGCGAGTCTCCCTGGCCGCATCCTGGTCGTCGACGACACACCGTTCAATCGCCAACTCCTCGCTCGGCTGCTGCGCGGCCTGGGGCACGAGCCCGTCGAGGCCGTCGACGGCCGCCAGGCGCTCGCCCGTCTGCGCGACGCGGATGTTCCGCCGATCGACGTGATCCTCCTTGACATCGTCATGCCGGAGATGGACGGCTACCAGGTGCTCGCCGAGCTCCGCGACGACCCGGCCCTGCGCCACCTGCCGGTGATCGTGATCTCCGGCGTCGACGAGCTGGACAGCGTCGTCCGGTGCCTCGAGATGGGCGCGGCGGACTACCTGCCGAAGACGGTCGATCCGGCGATCCTCAAGGCGCGGATCGCGTCGTCGCTCGCGCGGAAGCGGCTCCACGACGCCGAGCGCGAGGCCGTCGACCGGCAGGCCGCGTCGAACGAGGTCCTGGCGATCATGAGCCGCTCCGCGTTCGACCTCCAGGTCGTCCTCGACGCCGTCGTCCGGGCAGCCGTCCGCCTCTGCCGGGCCGACTACGGCGTCGCCTATACCCTGGACGGCGACGCCTATCGGGTGGCCGCGTCGGCCGGCGGGACGCCGGAGCTGGACGCCTGGGAGAGGGACCACCCGATCCGGCCCGGCCGCGACAGCCTGGTCGGACGGGTCGCCCTGATCGGCCAGGTGATCAGCGTCGACGACGTTCTCGCCGACCGCGAGTACCAGGCGACCCCGGGCCAGCATGTCGGCGGATACCGGACCCTGATCGGCATCCCGATCGAGGAGGACGGGGCGGTTAGCGGCGTCCTGGCCCTGACCCGCAACGAGGTCCGGGCGTTCGGCGATGGCGAGCGGGCGCTCGCCATCGGCTTCGCCGAGCAGGCGGCGATCGGGATCGCCAATGCGCGGCTCCTCGAGACGATCGAGCGCCAGCGCGGCCAGCTGGCACGGTTCCTCTCGCCGCAGGTCGCGCAGCTGGTCTCGAGCCCCGAGGGCGAGGCGCTCCTCGCCGGCCACCGGCGCGAGATCACCGCGATGTTCTGCGACCTGCGCAACTTCACGACGTTCTCCGAGTCGGCTGAGCCGGAGGAGGTGCTCGGCTTCCTCCGCCGCTACCACGCGACGGTGGGGTCGCTGGTGGTGGAGCACGAGGGGACGCTGGAGCACTTCGCCGGCGACGGGATCATGGTCTTCTTCAACGATCCCGCATTCCAGGACGACCACGCCGCGCGGGCGGCCCGGATGGCGATGGCGGTCCGCGAGCGGTTCGTCGACATCGGCGACGAGTGGCGGCGGCGCGGGCACGTGCTCCAGGTGGGTATTGGGATCGCGACGGGGTACGCGACGATGGGCCGGATCGGCTTCGAGGGTCGCTACGACTACGGTGGCGTGGGCAACGCGATCATCCTCGCCTCTCGGCTCAGCGGCGAGGCGGCCGCCGGCGAGATCCTCCTGTCGCAACGAACGTTCGCCGCCGTGGACGGGCAGGTCGCCGCCGAGCCCGCCGGTGAGCGGCAGCTCAAGGGCTTCAGCCGGCCGATGCCCGTCTTCCGGGTCACGGCTGGAAGCGGCGGTGATCTCGTGGTAGCGGAGACCGCGACGGCCGCCGAAGCCTCGTGAGCGCGCCGATCGACCAGGCCGTCTGGACGAACCTCATCGAGATGACGGGCGGAGACGTCGAGTTCGTCGACGACCTGGTCGACACGTACCTCGCGGACGGCGAGCGTCAGGTCGCCGCCCTGCGCGAGGCCGCGGCGGGTGGATCGGCCGACGATCTCGTCCGACCCGCCCATTCCCTGAAGTCGAGCAGCCTCAACGTCGGCGCGCTGGATCTCGGAGCGCTGTGTCGCGCGCTCGAGGAGTCGGCACGAACGGGAAAGGTGCCCGACGCCACCCAGCAGGTGACCGCGATCGCGACGGGCTTCGACGAGGTCCGGTCGGCCCTGCTCGCCGAGCGGGCCGAGCGCGCGGCGGGCTAGCTCCGGGACGACGGTCCGCTCGCACTGATGTCTCGCCCCGCGAGCGTATTGGACAAGTTCTCGCCGGCAGCGACTCGAAGTCCGCGGTACCTGCCCTGAATTCTGCGGGTTTGTCGCGCCGGACGAGCCAGATCGGCAGATTCGGGTCGGGCGGCTCGAAAACATGCTCGATACGCTCGCCCCACGAGACAACCGCGCCGCAACGGATGTGCGGCAGAGCTCGACCGCCACAGTCACGCGGGTACCATTTGCCGGTCGGCGAGGGGGGTTCCCAGGAGGCTCGCGTGCGTCTGCAGGACAAGGTCACGGTCATCACCGGCGCCGGCGGCGGGATGGGCCGGACCGCCGCCCGGATGTTCGCCGCGGAGGGCGCCAGGGTCGTCTGCGTCGACGTCTCCGAGGAGATCGCCGAGTCGGCCGCCGCCGAGGTCAAGGCGGCCGGTGGTCAGGCCACCTCGGTCGCCGCCGACGTCTCGCAGGAGGACCAGGCGAAGCGGATGATCGACCACGCGGTCGCAACCTTCGGCCGCGTCGACGCCCTCTACAACAACGCCGGGATCATGCCCGCGGCCGACCACTCAGTGATCGACACGGACGTCGCGACCTGGGACAAGGTCATGGCGGTCAACGTCCGGGGCGTGTTCCTCGGCTGCAAGTACGCGATCCCGCGGATGGTCGACCAGGGCGCCGGATCGGTGATCAATGTCGCCTCGTTCGTGGCGATCCTCGGCTGCTCGGTCCCGCAGGATGCCTACACCGCGTCGAAGGGCGCCGTCCTCGCCCTGACGAAGAGCCTGGCCGTGCAGTTCGCCCCGCACGGCGTCCGGACCAACTCCATCTCGCCGGGTCCGATCGAGACGCCGCTCCTCATGGACTGGCTGGTCAAGGACGAGGAGGCCAAGCGGATCCGCCTCGCTCGGAACCCGACCGGTCGGTTCGGGAAGCCCGAGGAGATCGTCCACGTCGCGCTGTACCTCGCCTCGGACGAGAGCCGCTGGACGAACGGGGCGAACCTCGTGATCGACGGTGGGATCACCGTCAACTACTTCTGAGATGGCCGACCACATCGCCGTCGGTGTCGACGTCGGCGGTAGCGGGATCAAGTCGGCCGCGGTCGACGTCGACCAGGGCGTGCTCGTCACGACGCGGTTGCGCGTCCCGACGCCCCAGCCGTCGACACCGGATCGGGTCGTGCCCGCGATCATCCGGATCGTCAGGCGCTCGCTGAAGGAGTCCGGCGTCGATCCGAAGCTCGTCCCGATCGGCGTGACGATGCCGAGCGTCGTGCTCGCCGGCGTGACGAAGACCGCGGCGAACATCGATCCCGCCTGGATCGACTTCGACCTCGGGGCGCGGCTCGGCGCCGCGCTCCCCGGGCCCGTCGTCGTCCTCAACGACGCCGATGCCGCGGGCCTCGCCGAGATGCGTTTCGGGGCGGGCGTCGGCGAGGGCGGCGTCGTGATCACCCTCACCCTCGGGACCGGTGTCGGTTCGGGCCTGTTCAACGACGGGGTGCTCGTCCCGAACACCGAGCTCGGGCATATGGAGATCCGCGGCCGCGACGCCGAGCGGCGATCGGCGGCCGCCGCCCGGGTCCGGCGGGGCCTGTCGTGGAAGGCCTGGTCGGCCGACCTCGACGAGCACCTCCACGCGATCGACAAGCTGTTCTGGCCGAACCTCCTGATTCTCGGCGGCGGGATCAGCAAGAACGGCGACAAGTTCATCCCGCGCCTGACGGTCCGGCCGCGGGTCGTGCCCGCAACGCTCCGGAATGACGCCGGGATCGTCGGCGCGGCGATGGCCGCCGCCGAGTCGTTCGTTGAGGGCGGCCCGACCCGCTGAACGGACGCCCTTGGACGGCGTCGCGAGGGGCTTCGCGGCACGCCGGGCGTACCATGGCCTGACATAACCGCAGCCGGACGACACCGTCCGCCGACCCGACGTGCCCGCGAGGAATCGACCCATGACAACTGAGCAGCGCGCCCCCATGGAGGCCGCGGCCGCCGGGCCGACGGTCGCCCGGATGGTGATCGGCGGCGAGTCGGTCGACGCAGCCGACGGCCAGACGTTCGACGTCGTCAACCCCGCGATCGGCAGGACGATCGCCACGGCCCCGCTCGGCGGTCGCGAGGACGTGGACCGGGCCGTCGCCGCCGCCCAGAAGGCGTTCGAGGACCGCAAAGGCTGGGCGAGCTGGGCCGCCGGCAAGCGCGGCCGGAGCCTGGCGAAGCTCGCCGACCTGATCAAGAAGTCGAGTGAGGAGCTCGCCTGGCTCGAGAGCCGGAACGTCGGCAAGCCGATCACGGGTGCCCGCGGCGAGGTCATCGGCGCCAGCCTGGTCTTCGACTACTACGCCGGCGCCGCGAACAAGATCTACGGCCAGACGATCCCGGTGTCGAAGCCCGGTCTCGATCTGACCCTGCGTGAGCCGATCGGCGTCGTCGGGCTCATCGTGCCGTGGAACTTCCCGCTGCTGATGGCCTCGTGGAAGGTCGCCCCGGCGCTCGCCGCGGGCAACACGGCGATCCTCAAGCCGGCGTCGTACACCCCGCTCACGGCGATCCGCCTCGGCGAGCTGGCCCTCGAGGCCGGCATCCCGGCCGGGGTCCTGAACGTCGTGACCGGGCCCGGCGGCACGGCCGGCGCGTCGATCGCCGCCCACCCCGGGATCGGCAAGGTCGCCTTCACCGGCGAGACGACCACGGGCCAGGAGATCATGCGGCTCGCCTCGGGCAACGTGAAGAAGATCAGCCTCGAGCTCGGTGGCAAGAGCCCGAACATCGTGTTCGCCGACGCCGATCTCGAGAGGTTCGCGAAGGAGTCGCCGTACAGCGTGTTCGACAACGCCGGCCAGGACTGCTGCGCTCGGAGCCGGATCATCGTCGAGCGGGCGGCCCACGAGAAGGTCGTCGAGCTGTTCGCCGACGCGACGCGGAACGTCAAGGTCGGCGATCCGGCCGACGAATCGACCGAGGTCGGCAGCCTCGTCAGCCAGAAGCAGCGCGACCGGGTCAAGGACTACATCGAGATCGGCCAGGCGGAGGGCGCGACGATCGTCGTCGGCGGCACCGCGCCGGACGATCCGGCGCTGGCCGACGGCGCGTACCTCCTGCCGACGGTCTTCGACGGCGTCTCGAACGACATGCGGATCGCCCGCGAGGAGATCTTCGGGCCGGTCGTCTCGGTCATCCCGTTCGACTCCGAGGAAGAGGCGCTCCGCCTCGCGAACGCGACGCCATATGGCCTGTCGGGCTCGATCTGGAGCCGCGACATCGGCAAGGCACTCCGAGCGGCGAAGGCGCTTCAGTCCGGGGTGATCTCGGTGAACTCGAACTCATCGGTCCACACCGAGGCGCCGTTCGGCGGCTACAAGATGTCGGGGATCGGCCGCGAGCTCGGGATGGCCGCGCTGGACCTCTACACCGAGACGAAGAACGTCTACATCGACCTGAGCTGAGGGTTTTCGGCCAGCCGGGCGTTACTCGTCCCAGTGGCGGTCGGCCGGATGGATGTCCGGCCGGCGGCGGTGGAGCCAGTCGCGGATCGCCCAGTACGACGTCTTGAAGGCGATCCCCGGCCAGGGGATCGCCTCAGGTAGGAAGGCGCGGATCTCGAGCGCCTCCGGGTTCAGCCGCGGGGTTCCACCCACGACGCGGGCCTCGAAGGCGAGGACGACGACCGCGGCCTCGAGGCGCGAGTAGAGCCCGACGATCTCGCCTGGCTGGACGACGAGCCCCGTCTCCTCGAGCGTCTCGCGGACGGCCGCCTCGCCGACCGTCTCATCGACCTCCAGGAAGCCGCCGGGTTGGGCCCACCAGCCTTTGCCGGGCTCGATTCCGCGGCGGAGGAGGACGACCTCGCCGGCGTCGGTCACCGGGATCGTCGTCACGACGAGGCGCGGGTTGACGTAGGCGATGTGGCCGCACGACGCGCAGCCGAGGCGGTCGCGGTCCTCGCCCTCGATCGGCCCGAAGGTCAGTTCCGTCCCGCACCGGGAGCAGTAGTTGAGCATGCCCGCGAGCCAGGGCGGCACCCCACCGCCCGACGGGATCGCGGTGGAACGAGCGTCCGGGCCGCGGCCGAACGCGTCGAGCACCTCGCCCAGGCCGTCGGCGGCGCCGTCGAACGACGAGCTGTAGGTCGCCATCAGGCAAAGAGCGCAGCGAGGGCTGCGGCGACGAGCGCGGCGAGCCCCACGACGCTCGCCGCGACCCAGGCCAGGCGGAACAGGCCCTTCATCCGGTCGACCGGCATCCACGCCCACGCCGAGCGCCAGATGCGCACGAGGGCGTCCGAGGTCGTGACGACGAGCAATGGGGCGGCGATCAGCACGCAGACCTTGATCAGCGGGCTGCCGAGCGGCGCCCCCGCTTCCAGCGCCGTGATCGCGATCGCGCCGAGGACGAGGACCGGGACCGACAGCAGGACATAGTGCTTCTGGAGCGGGGTCGGTGCGGTCTCCGGGACCGAGCGGGGCGGGAGGCCCTGGAGGCTCGGTGGCAGTGCCGCGGCGGACGCTCGGCCGGTGCGAGGCGCAGCGACGGCCTGCCGATCGAGGACCGGCATTCCCTGCTCCCAGCGCTCGTCGTCCATGGGACCCGAGTGTAGTCCCGAGCGAGAGATCGGCCCGTGAACGACGGGGCGATGACCCCGTCAGAGGCCTCGGTTCGCCTCATCGGCCGCGATGTCGGCCGCCTGGGCAGTACGGCGTGCGGTGATCCGATCTCGGAGTCCGAGATCGGACACGGCCAGGATCGACGCCGCGAGCAGGCCCGCGTTCTCGCCGTTCCCCACGCCGACCGTCGCCACCGGGACGCCCTTGGGCATCTGGACGATCGCGAGCAATGCGTCGAGGCCGTCCGAGACGCCGCCGGGCATCGGAACGCCGATGACCGGCACGGTCGTCTGCGACGCGACGACGCCCGGCAAGTGCGCAGCGAGGCCGGCGATCGCGATGACAACGCCGATCCCGCGCTCGTCGAACGACGCGACCCAGGCCGCGAGGAGATCCGGCGCGCGGTGCGCCGAGATGACCCGGGTCTCGGATGCGACGCCCAGCTCCGCGAGGACCGCCGCCGCCTTCTCGGCGGCAGCGATGTCGCTGCGGCTGCCGACGACGATCCCGACGCGGCTGGCTCGGTCCGCGCTCACG
>VBFG01000021.1 GCA_005882635.1 Chloroflexota bacterium
GAAGCCCGCGCGCTATCGTGGGCGCGACCATCACCAGATCGGTGCGGGAGGCAGTCGGATCTCGAACGCTGAGTTCTCGGCGCTTACACCCGCCTGGGACCTGCTGATGGAGGTCGGCCGCGAGCGTCGACGGACGGGCTGAAGCGGGGCGATGACCGGGATCGACGAGCCCGAGCCCTCTCTGCCCGAGCGGTCTCCGCCACGAGCGGTCGACGTCGTCGGCCGGGCGATCGACCTCAACCTCGGGGGATCCGCCCAGATCCGGCGCGCCTCGATCTACGCCGGACTCCTGTTCCTGGCTGCGATCGGCCCGCTGGCCGCGCTGCTCGTGGCCCATTCGATCCGGGCGGGCGGATTCGACTGGATCATCGATCTCATCGCCCTGGGGCGGACCGCGCGGGTCGATCTCGGACCGTTCGCCGGACTGGTGGTCATCGTCGGGGTCGGATGCGCGATCGCGATCTCCGTCGACGTCCAGCTGCTCGCGATCGCCCTGATCGGCTCGCGAGCGGCCGACCGGTCGATCGACCTCCACGCCGCGATCGGCCTTGCCCGTCGCCGGTTCTGGCGGCTCGTCCTGGCCTCGATCGCCGTCGGGCTGATCCTGATCATCCCGCGGCAGATCCTCGCCACCGCCCTCGGAAACCAGAACGCCGAGTCGGGCGTGCTGCTGTCCACGGCGCTGGACATCGTCCTGTCGGCGCCATTCGCCTACGTCGGGGCGGCGGTGGTGCTCGCGCCGGCCACGCCGCTGCAGGCGGTGCGGTGGTCGTGGCGGATGGCTCGCCGGAGGTGGCGCCTGGCGTTTCTCATCGGCGTCGTCAACACGGCCGTGTCGTACCTCGCCGGGTTCGCCGTCAGCGCCGGGCTCGACATCCTGATCCGGATCGCCATCGGCCTCGGCATCGATCGCGGCCTCGGGACCGTCCAGTCCATCGAGCTGGTGGCGATCGTCGCCGTCGCGATCGTCGCCATCGGCTCACTGACGATGACGATCGCGGCGCTCACGGTCGGGCCGCAGGTCGTCGCCTGGCTCGGCCTGGGCGGACCCGTCGACGGGATCGCAGGCGCCACCACGGGCGGCCTCACCGAGCCCACGGGGCCGGACTGGCCACGTCGACTGGTCTCGCGGCCGATGCAGGTCGCCCTCGTGGTGGAGGCAGCAGCGGCCCTCGCCTCCGTCCTCCGCGGCTCCTGAGCGATCAGCGGGCCGGCGTCAGACGCCGAGCTCGTCGAGCCGGTCGTCGTCGATGCCGAGGTGGTGGGCGAGCTCGTGGATGACCGTCAGCCGGACCTCCTCGGAGAGGTCGCGGGGATCGGGGAAGTCTTCCTCGAGCGGCAGCCGGAACAGCGTGATCCGGTTGGGGATCGCGGCCCAGTCGGCGCCGTACTCGGTTCGGGGGACACCCTCATACAGGCCGTAGAGCATCTCGTCGTCGGCCAGGCCGTTGTCGCGCCGCTGCTCCGGCGTCGGCTCGTCGTCGATGACGATCGCGACCTCGGCGAGCGCCTCGCGGAACGGCGACGGGATGGTCGCGACCGACCGTTCGACGAGTCGGTCGAAGCCCACATGGCGGGCCGTCCGACCGACGCCGGTCCGACCGCCGCGGCGACGCTTCGGCATGGCGCCCTATCGTAGTCACGTGGCGAGCGCGATCGACCCTGGCGCCGAGGCGACCGACCAGCCCGGCGGGTTCGTCGTCGTGGTGGACCCTGGTGACCGGATCCACTTCCTCGACTGGGGTGGGGCCGGCGAGCCCGGCGTCGTCCTCATCCATGGTCTCGCGGGCAGCGGGCTCGCCTGGACGCCGGTCGCGCGGCGATTGGTCGCGCGCCGGCGCGTGGTGGCGATGGACCTCCGCGGCCACGGCCTGTCCGACGCGCCGACGGACACCGGCGCGTACGACCTGGACGTCCTCGCCTCGGATGTCGTGGCCGTCGCCGAGGGATCGGGGGCGCTCGACGATGAGATCAGCGGAGAGTCCGTGCGGGCCGATGAGGCCGCCGCCGTCATCGTCGCCGGCCACGGATTCGGGGCGATCGTCGCCGCGGCCGCCGCGACCCGTCTCGGGTCACGGTGCTCGCGGCTGGTGCTGATCGACGGCGGGCTTGCCGACGTGGCCTCGGCGACCGGTCAGGACGTCGACGAGTTCCTCCGGACGCTCGACGAGCCGCCCGAGGTCATGCGGTCGATGGCGGCCTACCTCGGCGACCGTCGGTCGTGGGACCCGGCGACGTGGGACGCCGACCAGGAGGAGGCGGCGCGGGCCGCGGTCGTCGAGACTCCGGCCGGCCGGCTGGTCCTCGCGACGAGGCCCCATGCCCTCGAAGCCTGCGTCCGGACGATGTTCGAGTACCGGCCGGAGGACGTCCTGCCGAACGTCAAAGCGCCGATCGTCGCCGTCCGCCGGAGAACGCCGGGCGACGACGACGCCACGGGAATCGCCGGCGACGTTCCCGCTGGCGTCCGGGTTGTCGACGTGTCGGCGCCCGGGCACAACCTCCTCCGCTATCGACCCGACGAGGTCACGGCCGCGATCCTCGCTCGCTAGGCTTCGCCGCGAGGAGGAGCCGCGACATCCACGTCGTCTACAGCCCGGCGCACCTGGCCCACGACGTCGTCACCGAGACGACGATGGGTCTCGCGATCCCCGCGAACGAGGTCGCCGAACGGGCGGAGCGGATCCGGTCGACGCTCGAGGCCGACGGCGGCTTCGCGTTCGAGGGTCCGACGGACCACGGGACGGACCCCATCCTCGCCGTCCACGACGCGGGCCTTCTGCGCTTCCTCGAGGAGGCGTGGCCGGCGGCGCGAGCGCAGGCGATCCCCCGGCCGAACCTCATCGCCGACACCTACCCCACGTTCCGCATGTTCGAGGGGATGAGCCCGGAGCTCCTCGCCTCGCGACCGGAGCCCGTGTTCGCCGCCGGGCGGGCCGGCTGGTGGGGCCTCGACACGGCGAACCCGCTCGTCGCCGGGACGTACACCGCCGCCCGGGCCGCGGTCGACGTCGCGCTGACGACGGTCGATCTCGTCCTCGGCGGCGAGCGCGCGGCGTACGGCCTGTGCCGCCCGCCGGGTCACCACGCCGCGCGGTCGATGGCCGGCGGCTACTGCTTCCTCAACAACGCCGCCATCGCGGCCGAAGCGATCGCGCGTCGGACGCGCAACCCCGTCGCGATCCTCGACGTCGACTACCACCACGGGAACGGGACGCAGCAGATCTTCTGGCGTCGCGGCGATGTGCTCTACGTCTCGCTCCATGCCGATCCGGAGCGCCAGTACCCGTTCTTCCTCGGCCGTGCCGACGAGACTGGCGAGGGGGAGGGGAGCGGCGCGAACCTCAACATCCCGCTGCCGGCCGGCACCGACGACGAGGCGTACGTCGGCGCCCTGGACCGCGGCCTCGAGGCGATCGCCTCGACCCCAGGCGACGTCGTCGTCGTGTCGCTCGGCTTCGACACGTACGTCGACGACCCGATCGGCGACTTCGCCCTGACGACCGCCGTCTACCACGAGTGCGGGCGACGGGTCGCCGCGCTGGGTCGCCGGCTCGTCGTCCTCCAGGAGGGCGGCTACCACCGGCCCTCGCTCGGTGCGAATGCGCGGGCCTGGCTGCGCGGCGCCGAAGGACGCCCGTATGACCCGACGCCGGCGTTCGGATTCGGCCCGAACGGCTCGGATCGCTAGATGACGCCCGATCCGCGATCGGCGGCGCGCGCGTACCATCGCCCAGATGCCAGGCTCGATTGACCTCCCGCCCCACGTCCGCCGCCTCGTCGACGAGATCGAGACCGAGATCGGTGAGACCGACCTCGCCGCCGACGAGATCGCCGGCGACACCGGCCGTCCGGACGGCTCGTCGCGCGACGGCCACGACGTGGCGAATGGTCGCGTCGAGGCAGCCGTCCGCCAGATCCTCGCCGAGATCGGCGAGGACCCCGACCGGCAGGGCCTCATCGGGACGCCGGAGCGTGTCCACCGGATGTACACCGAGCTGACGGCCGGCTACCACGTCGACCCGCAGCGGCTGATCAACAACGCCGTCTTCGACGTCGCCTACAGCGAGATGGTCGTCGTCAAGGACATCCCGTTCTACTCGCTCTGTGAGCACCACCTGCTGCCGTTCTTCGGAGCCGCCGCCGTCGCCTACATCCCGCGCGGCCGGGTGATCGGGCTATCGAAGATCCCGCGCGTCGTCGAGATGTACGCCCGCCGGCTGCAGGTCCAGGAGCGGCTCACCCAGCAGGTGGCGGAGTTCCTCCAGAACTGCCTGGAGCCGCAGGGCGTCGGTGTCGTCATGGAGGCGACCCATCTGTGCGCGGTGATGCGCGGTATCCGCAAGCCGGGGACGGTGATGACCACGTCGTCGGTCCTCGGCCTGTTCCGGACGCGGGACCGGACGCGGGCCGAGTTCTTCGCCCACCTGGAGCGACCTGCCCCCGGTGCCTGATCCAGCACCGCGCGTCTCGAGGTCCTGCCTGCCAGCCTGACCATCGACCGGCCGAATCGGCGCCGACAGGCGTGTTACGGTCCGCTGGGGAGGGACTCCGGGTCCCTCGAGGGACGAGGGATGGGAATGGGATCGGGTGCTCGCCCAGGGCTTCCGACCGTGCTCGTGACGCTCGCGGTCGCCGTTCTCGTCGGCTGCGGCGAGCCGCTGTCCCCGGCGGCGCCTCCGGCCGATCCCGCCGGCCCCGCTGATTCAGTCTCGGCGGAGCTCGCAGCCGCAGTCCCGTCCGGGATACCCGATCTGACGAATGCGCCCGCGTCCGTCCCTGGCGCCGCGTCGCCGACACCGCGTCCGACACCCACGCCGCCACCGTCTTCAGCGCCGTCGGGCACGCCGGCTCCAACCCCGCGCCCGACGCCCGCACCGGCGACGACCCCACCGCCGCCTCCGGCTCCGATCGTCGGCGCGTACCGCGTGACCGCCTACAAGATCCGGACGATCCCCCACGACGAGCGGCCGTACGTCGAGACGGTCCTGCCCTCGAAGACGGTGCCCCGCTACCACGATGCCGACGGCGTCCCGATGAAGCTCGTCGGGACCACCCTCTACTACAGCCCGGCCGGGAACCTGCAGTACGCGCTCCGGATGGAGGACGCCTACCGCCGCACGAACGATCCCGACTACCTGGCGATCGCCGACAAGGTCCTCGCCAGGCTGATGCAGATCGGGACGCGGTCACACGGCGGCGTGTACCTCCTGTACGAGTACGACTTTGCGATGCACCACATCGCGACCGAGGTGATGGACGCGCCGTGGCACTCGGCCATGGCCCAGGGCCTCGGCCTGTCCCTGGCGGTCCGCCTCTATCGGGACACCGGCGACGAGAGGTACCTCGAGGACGCGCGGCTCCTGTTCGCGTCGTTCCAGCACCTGGGTCGCGGCGAGGATCCGTGGGTCACCTACGTCGACGGCGGCGACTACCTCTGGCTCGAGGAGTACCCGGAGCGGACCAATCCGTCCGACCACACGGCGAACGGCTTCAACTTCGCAGTCTTCGGCCTGTACGACTTCTACGAGGAGACGCACGACGCGGCAGCCCTGAAGGTCCTCCGGGCCAGCCTCACGACGATGCGCCACTTCATCGCCGACTACCGGATCCCCGGCTCGTACAGCAAGTACTGCCTCCGCCACGGCAAGCCGCAGGCGAAGTACCACAAGATCGTCACGTGGCAGCTCGGCTTCCTCTACCGGATCAGCGGCGATCGCTGGTTCCGGACGATGCAGCAGGCGTTCGCGCGCGACTACCACTGAGCCACGGACGAGACGCGGTCCGTTCCTGGACCACCGCCGAACTAGGCGTGGCTCACGATGTCGATCGACTTGGACCCGCCCACGACCGTCACGTCGAGGCGGTCGCCACGGCCGGTCCAGCCCGTCGACTCGAGCGTCGTCTCGCCGCCCTTGCGGCCGAGCCGGGTGCCGTCGAGGCGGACCTCGGCGATGCCGCCCTGGACCTGGAGACGGACGGGGATGCCGGTCGGGCGTTCGATGCGGGCGGTCTTGATGCCGCCGACCAGCCGGACCCGCGTCTCGCCGCTCGGCTTGCCGAGCTCGAGCTGGATCCGTTCGGCGCCGCCGGCGAGGTCGAACGACCGGACGCCGACCGATCGGAGATCGGCCTCGACCCGCTGGATGCCGCCGACGATCTCGATCGTCCAGGGGATCGTCGTGTTGAGCCTGAATGAGGCCATCCGCCGCCGCCAGTCGAACGGCAGGCCGCGGTACTGGACGAGGACGCGGCCGTCGCGAAGGCGGACCTGGGGCGTCGCGCCCTCGAACGCCGCTCGGTAGAGCTCCCGGGGATCCGCGCCCGCGCCGAGCCGCAGCTCGGACAACCCGGACCGCATCGCCAATCGCGCCTCGCGCAGGGCGCCGACGGGCGCCGAGTGCTCGGATGAGGCCAGCCCGCCGTCGTCCGCCGCCTCCGGCGTCTCCCGGAGGGTCGTGGCCTCGGCCTTCGTGACCTGCTCCATCCGGGTCAGGAAGTCGCTGATCAGCGCGAGCTGGGCGTCCGTGTACCGCCCGATCTCCTCCGCACCGGCGCTCGTGACCCGGTTCAGCATCGACTGGACCGCGGCCACCTTCTCGGGGACGACCTCGACGATCACCCGACGGCGATCGGCCGGGTCGGGGACGCGCCGGACATAGCCGGCCTGCTCGAGGCGGTCGATGACCCGGGTGACGGCGCCCGACGTCAGGCCGGTGAGCTCGGACAGCCTGCCCGCCGTCGTCGCGCCCATGTCGATCAGCTGCTCCAGGGTCTCGATGTCGGACTCGGACAGGCCGAACCGGATGGCGACGGTCTGGCCCAGGAACGAGCCCTGCAGGTTGACCCGCCGCAACGATCGAAGGACCGAATCGATGTTCTCGCGTTTCATGGTTGACACTGGCTCCTGACTGGTGGAATATCTGCGCGGTGCAGATATTGACCCATGTTGCTGAACAGTGCAAGGAGCGCCGTCGACAGCATCAGGCACGCAGGCAAGGAGCGTCAAGATGACGAGTCCCACCCCGATCCGCGGCACGATGATCGGCACGACCGATCTGCGGCGGACCTTCAAGACCCGCGGCGGCTCCGTGGAAGCCGTGGCCGGCGTCGATCTTCATGTCGAGGCCGGCGAGATCTTCGGCTTCCTCGGCCCGAACGGCGCCGGCAAGACCACGACGTTGCGGATGCTCGCGACGCTGATCACGCCGACGGCCGGCGAGGCGACGGTCGCCGGCGCCGATCTCCGTCGCCAGCCGCAGCTGGTCCGCCAGCGGATCGGCTATGTCCCGCAGGGGGGCTCGACCGACCCGGCGGAGACCGGTCGCGGCGAGCTCGTCCTCCAAGGCCGCCTCTACGGCATGACCAAGGGAGCGGCGGAGGCGCGCGCCGCCGAGGTCCTGGCGACCCTCGACCTCGAGGCGGCCGCCGACCGGGGAACCGGCACCTACTCCGGGGGCATGCGCCGCCGGCTCGACGTCGGGCTCGGGATCGTCCACCAGCCGCAGGTCCTCTTCCTCGACGAGCCGACGACCGGTCTCGATCCCCAGGCCCGCGCCCGGATGTGGCAGGAGATCGAGCGACTCCGCGAGCTCGGGACGACGGTCTTCCTGACGACCCACTACCTCGAGGAGGCCGACGCGCTGTGTGACCGCCTCGCCATCATCGATCTCGGCCGGATCGTGGCCGAAGGCACCTCCGATCAGCTCAAGCAGCGCGTGGCGGGCGACGTCGTGACGATCGGCGTCGACGGAGCGGCCGCGTCGGTGCTGTCGCTGGTCGAGTCGCTGCCGTTCGTCCGTGAAGCGTCCCATGACGCCGAGGGCGGGCTCGTCCGCCTCTACGTCGATCGTGGCGAGACGGCCGTCCCGCACCTCCTCCGGAGCCTCGACGCGGCCGGCCTCGCCCCGACGTCGATCGCCCTCAACAAGCCGAGCCTGGACGACGTCTTCCTCCGCCAGACCGGGCGCTCGCTGCGCGAGGAGGCGGCATGACCGCGAACGCCGCGATCGTCGACGAAGCACTCACCGCCATCGAAAGGACCCCTCGAATGCGAGCCCTCCGCGACACCTGGCTGATCTTCCGCCGCTCGGTCGTCCTGACCATCCGCCAGCCGGTCTGGATCCTCTTCGGGATCATGTATCCCGTCCTCTACCTCGTCCTGTTCGGCCCCCTGCTCGACAAGGCGGTCGGCCAGGCCGGCGGCGGCGTCAGCGCCTACAACTGGTTCGTGCCGGGCCTGCTGATCCAGGTCGCCCTGTTCGGGTCGGCGTTCGTGGGCTTCGGCCTGATCGCCGAGCTGCGCTACGGCGTGGTGGAGCGGATGCGGGTCACCCCGATGAGCCGCTTCGCGATGCTGCTGGGACGGTCGCTCCGCGACGTCTTCCTGCTCGTCCTCCAGGCGGTCCTGATGATCGCTCTGGCGATCCCGTTCGGCCTCCATCTCAACCTGGCCGGCGTGGTCGTGACCCTGGGGCTCATGGCGCTCATCGGTCTGGTGATGGCGCCGCTGTCCTACTCCGCCGCTCTGGCGCTGAAGAGCGAGGACGCGTTCGCGCCGCTGGTCCAGGGCATCGTGATGCCGCTGCTCCTGCTGTCGGGGATCCTCCTGCCGATGGCGCTCGCTCCCGACTGGCTGCGGTTCCTGAGCTCGATCAATCCGCTGACCCATGCGGTCGATGCGGCCCGGGCGCTGTTCAACGGCGACTGGGGCAACCCGGAGATCGCGCTGGGGGTCGGGCTCACGACCGCCCTCGCCATCGGCGCGGTCTGGATCGCATCCCGGGCATTCAGTCGAGCCAACGCCTGACAGCGGTCCTCCTCCCGCCGTCGACGCCGGCGCCCGTCCGGGCGCCGGCGCGGCATGTTCAGAGGGTCGCCGCGGGTCAGCGACCGTGCCGGCGGCGGTCAGCAGGAGAGGTCGAGATGGCACAATCGCCCAATGCCCGACCGCCCGATCAAGGTCCTCATCGCGAAGCCGGGCCTCGACGGTCACGACCGCGGCGCCAAGGTGCTGGCTCGGGGCCTCCGAGACGAAGGGTTCGAGGTCGTCTACACCGGGCTGCGCCAGACGCCGGAGATGATCGCGACGGCCGCCCTCCAGGAGGACGTCGACGTCGTCGGCCTGTCGATCCTGTCCGGGGCCCACATGACGCTCCTGCCTCGGATCACGAGGCTGCTGCAGGAGCGAGGTCTGGGCGACGTCCTGGTGACGGCCGGCGGGATCATCCCGGACGACGACGTGCCGGCTCTGGCCGAGGCCGGCGTCGCCCGCGTCTTCGGGCCGGGGACGACGATCGCGGAGGTCGCCGACTACCTGCGGGCCAACGCGCGACCGCGGGACTAGGGTGGGGGAGCCCGCCTCCGTCGACGCCCGGGCGGATGCGCTCACGGCCGGCGCGCTGGGCGGCGACCGGCGCGCCCTCGCCCGCCTGCTGACGGCCGTCGAGAACCGGACGGCACTCGCCGAGCCGGCCCTCCGCACCCTCTATCCGAAGGCCGGCCGGGCGCACATCGTGGGCATCACCGGCCCGCCCGGCGCAGGAAAGTCGACACTGGTGTCCGCGTTGATCGGGGAACTCCGCACAGCAGGCCGATCCGTGGCCGTCGTCGCCGTGGACCCGTCGTCGCCGATCACCGGTGGGGCGCTCCTCGGCGACCGCGTCCGGATGCAGGCCTACGCGGACGACGACGACGTCTTCATCCGTTCGATGGCTGCCCGAGGCCACGCCGGCGGGCTCGCTTCGACGACCGGCGCCGCGACCGCCGTCCTCGATGCCGTCGGATTCGACCTCGTGCTCGTCGAGACCGTCGGGACGGGGCAGAGCGAGGTGGAGGTCGCGGCCGCGGCCGACACGACGGTCGTGCTCGAGGCGCCGGAGATGGGCGACGAGGTCCAGGCGATCAAGGCGGGCCTCCTCGAGGTCGCCGACCTGGTCGTCGTCAACAAGGGCGACAAGCCCGGCGCCCAGCGGACCGCCGCCCAGCTGCGAGCCATGCTCGTCGCGACAGGCGGGCCGGCCGTCGGCCGGCGGGCCGACGCGGACAGCGTGGATCGGCCACGCCCGAAGCGGCCGGAGGTTCTGATCACGACCGCGGCGACCGGCGAGGGCGTCCCCGAGCTCATCGCCGCCCTCGACCGTCATCGCGCCTCGATCGCGGGAATGGATGCCGGTCCCGCCCGCCTTGCCCGCGCGGAGGCGCAGGTGTGGGCGATCGTCGGCGACCGGCTCCGCGACCAGCTCCACGCCGAAGCCCTCCGCGCGACGACGAAGCGGACGCTGTCCGAGGTCGCCGCCCATCGCCTCGATCCGTATGCCGCGGCGGACGAGCTGCTGGCCCGCGTCGTCGGCGACCGGTCCGCCTGATGGACGTTGGTAGGCTCGACTGAGTGTCACGCTGTCGTTGCCCGGCGACTTGGCTCGTAGGCTCGATGTCCGCCCGCAGGGGCGTGGCCTCCATGGGATCTGTCAGTCGCCGGGCATGGATCGGACCGACCGGTGTGACTTCATAGGAGCGTGGTAACCGCCCCCACTCAGGCGTGTCCACCGGCCGGTCCGGAGCGTCACCCCTGATCAGGAGGCAACACCGGAGATGATCGTCATCG
>VBFG01000204.1 GCA_005882635.1 Chloroflexota bacterium
GTTCGACCCGATCAGGCCGAGGGCGATCGTCGCCCCGAACGTCGTGAGGCCCATCATCAGCAGTGGTCCCATCAGCGATCCTCCGTGTCGAGCCAGATGGTGAACGGCCCGTCGTTGGTGAGCTCGACCGCCATGACAGCGCCGAACCGGCCCGTCGCGACGGGGACGCCGAGCCCGCGGAGCGCCGCCGCGAACCGGAGGTAGAGCCGCTCAGCGACCTCCGGCGGCGCGGCGCCGGTGAACCCGGGCCTGCGGCCGCGGCGCGTGTCCGCGTACAAGGTGAACTGCGACACGACGAGCGCCTCCCCGCCGACGTCGAGCAGTGCCAGGTTCGTCTTTCCGGCGGCGTCGTCGAAGATCCGCAGCTCGGTGACCCGCCGGGCCAGCGCGTCGGCCGTCGCCTCGTCGTCGTCCGGGCCCACGCCGAGCAGGACGACGAGCCCACCGCCGATCTCGCCGACGACCTCCTCGCCGATGCGGACCCGTGCGCCCGACGTCCGCTGGAGGAGCGCGCGCACCCGCCAGCCACCCGCCCTAGCCGCTCGCCGCGGGTCGCGAGGCTCGCTCCGCAGGGGTTGGCGGTGTAGGCCCGTCCATCCCCGGGCGCTGGGTGTCGGGCGGCCGGACGCCGTGCTCGGCGATGTACGCCTCGCGCCACCGAGCGGCCTCGTCCAGGTATCTCGCCCGGTCAGCCGCATGGCGTTCCGTCGTCAGCGCCTCGGCGGACGCCGGCACCAGCAGGTCGTAGTCGCGCACCCCGTCGGGGTTGAACTGGCCGGTCCCGCGGAGCGCGATCACGGGGATCCCGCCTTGCTCGATGTCGGCCATGAACCGCCGGGCCAGCGCCTTCGGCAGCTGGACGAACGTGACCATCGCATCGCGCGGGATCGGCGGCTTGCCGTGGTTCAGGCGGTACTGATAGCCCTCGTCGGCGAGCGCCCGGACCAGCCGGATCTCGCGGCCCATGTCGCGGCCCTTGATCCAGAGCACCGAGCCGACGACGAGGATGTCGACGCCCAGGCCGCCGATGAACTCGGCGGTCTCGCGGTTGACGCCGCCGTCGACGTGGACCTCCGCGCCGACCGGCTTGTGCGAGAGGTACTCGCGAGCGGCCAGGAGCTTCTCGGCGGCCACATCCTTCATGAACGACTGGCCACCGAAGCCGGGCTCGACGGTCATCACGAGGACGATGTCGAGCAGCTTCCGATATGGCTCGAGCGCCGTGAGCGGCGTCCCTGGCCTGACCGCAAGACCTGCGGCACGGCCCGCCTTCCGGATCGCCTGGAGGGCGGGCTCGATCTGGGTGGGATCGACCTCGACGTGGAACGTGATCGAGTCGCAGCCGGCCTCGAGGAACTCGTCGATGAATTGGAGGGGGTCGCTGATCATCAGGTGGGCGTCGAGCGGGAGCTCCGTCCGCGGCCGGACGCCCTTGATCATCTTCGGCCCGAATGTCAGGTTGGGGACGAAATGGCCGTCCATGACGTCGATGTGGAAGCGGTCCGCGCCCTCCTGCTCGGCCCGCCGGATCGCGTAGGCCATGTTCGAGTGGTCGGCGTCGAGGATGCTGACGGCGACCCGGGCGCGACCGCCGGCCACGCTTACTCCCCGACTCCGGCGGGGACCGGCTCGTGGCTGCGTTCGCCGCGCAGCGCGTGGACACTCTCGTCCTCCAGCCGCGCGCGCCGGCGGGCGACGATTGCCGGGGGCGGCTCGCCGGCCCGCTCCGCGGCGAGCTGGCCGCACGCGGCACCGATCTCCTGGCCGCGGTTCCGCCGGATCGTCGCCGTCACGCCGGCCGCTCGGAGCGTCGCGGCGAACCGCTCGATGACCGGGTCGGGCGATGCCGTCCAGGGGGTGTGGGCCACCGGGTTCATCGGGATGAGGTTCACGTGGGCGTGGTCGCCGCGGAGGAGCTCGGCCATCGCTCGCGCGTCCTCGTCCGTGTCGTTGATGCCGCCGATCATCGTCGCCTCGTAGGTGATGCGGCGACCCGTCACGGCGGCGTGATCGCGGGCGGCGGCGACGACCTCGGCGACCGGCCAGCGCCGGTTGAGCGGGACGAGCACGTCGCGCAGCGGATCGCGCGCCGCGTGGAGCGAGATCGCGAGCGTGAACTGCGGGCCGAGCGCGGTCAGGCGCCGGATGCCCGGGACCACGCCGGACGTCGAGACGGTGATGTGGCGGGCCCCGAGGCCGAAGCGCCGTCGGTCATTCAGGGCGTCCACGGCCGCCAGGACCCGATCCAGGTTGAGGAGCGGCTCGCCCATCCCCATGAACACGACGTTCGTCACCCGCCGGCCGTCGGCGGCGAGGCGGCGAGCCGCGTGGCGGACCTGGTCGACGATCTCGGCAGTCTCGAGGTCGCGGGTAAAGCCGAGCTCACCGGTCGCGCAGAACGGGCAGCCGACCGCGCAGCCGGCCTGGCTCGAGATGCACAGCGTGTGGCGTTCGCGCTGCGCTCCGCGCGCCGGATAGTGCATGAGCACGGACTCGACCAGGGCCCCGTCGGACAGGCGATGGAGACCCTTCTCCGTCAGGCCCTCGTCGGACA
>VBFG01000120.1 GCA_005882635.1 Chloroflexota bacterium
AGCGGATCGTCAGGCCTGAGGTCGGATCAGCCGCCCATCGCGAACATCTCGATCCGCGGCAGGTTCGCCGAGGTCGCCTCGGTCCGCAGCTCGGAGTAGCGGTCGTCCCGGACCCGCCAGATCGCAGCAACGGCGTCGTGGACGGCCGCGTCCGCGGCTGCCTCGTCGGGATGCGCCGGGTCGCGCAGGATCGCGCGCAGGTCGTGCCCCTCCGCGGTGAACAGGCACGTGTAGAAGTGGCCGTCGGCGGAGATCCTCGCTCGGGTGCAGTCGCCGCAGAACGGCTGGGTGACCGACGCGATCAACCCGATCTCTCCGCCGCCGTCGCGGTAGCGATAGCGCGTCGCGACCTCGCCCCGGTAGCGCGGCGCCTCGGCCTCGAGGGGCATCTCGGCGTCGACGAGCGCGACCAGCTCGTCGGCC
>VBFG01000121.1 GCA_005882635.1 Chloroflexota bacterium
GAACCGCAGGATCAGGCCCTCGTTGCGCGCCCAGCGGGCCATCGGCAGGACGCTCGCCTCGTTGATCCCGCGCCGGACGACCATGTTGATCTTGATCGGCCCGAGTCCCGCCTCCACGGCAGCGGCGATCCCGTCGACGACCTTCGCCACTGGGTAGTCGACGCCGTTCATCGCCGAGAACACCGCGTCGTCGAGCGAGTCGAGGCTGACCGTCACCCGCTGGAGCCCGGCCGCGGCGAGCGGCCCGGCCAGCCGTCGGAGAGCCGACCCGTTCGTCGTGAGGGTCAGGTCCAGGGCGGTGCCATCCGGCCGGCGGCTCGCCGCGAGCATCTCGACGAGCACCGGCAGGTCCCGCCGGACGAGCGGCTCGCCACCGGTCAGGCGGAGCTTCTCCACGCCGAGCCCGACGAAGACGCGCGCGACCCGCTCGATCTCCTCGAAGGTCAGGACCTCCGATCGCGGCAGGAACGCATAGTCCGGCCCGAAGATCTCCTTCGGCATGCAGTAGGTGCAGCGGAAGTTGCAGCGGTCCGTGACGGAGATCCGGAGGTCGTGCAGCGGCCGGCCGAGGGTGTCCGCGACGGCGGGAACGGCGAACGTCCGGACGGTCGATCCATCCATGGCCGGCAATCCTACCGCGGGCTCGTCTTCGAGCACGGCGGGCCCCTTCGGGGACCGTGGCGACGGTTCCGCGACGGGGGTTGCCGGCCCGCACCGCGACGAGGGTCAGCCCGGACGGCGGTACCACCGGCCGGCGCCGCTGGTACCTCTAGCGGACTCCATCACACCCACCACCCTCGACCAGAATGCGGCCAAGCCCTGGAGCCCCCTGTAACCGCCACCTGGAGAGGCACACGACGCATGGCCACGACCGACGCACGAAGCGGATTCCGGCTTCCGTGGAGCTCTGACCGTCCGACCGAGACCGACGACTCCACGGTCGAGAACGCCACGGCCGACGCCGGTGACGCGACCTGGGCGCCCGACGCCGGCGTCAGCAGCGACGCCGTCGCCGATCCCGGGGCGGAGACGCACGCGGCCACGGACGGACCGGCCGACGCCCACGTCAAGATGGAGCCGGTCGCCGCGGCGCCAACCCCGGTCGCCGGCAAGAAGCCGAACAAGTTCCTCGCCGACCTGACGAAGGCGATGCAGGCCGCCGCCGAAGAGGCCCGCGGCCGGGCGCTGAGCCAGCTCCAGACCGACGCCAAGACGCATGTCGAGTCCATCCATGGCCGGTCCGCGACCGAGTCCGCCGACCTCCGACGCGCGGCCGACGACGACGTCGCCGCGATTCGCGAATGGTCGAAGGCCGAGATTGCCCGGATCCGCGAGGAGACCGAGCAGAAGATCACCGCCCGCAAGAGCCGCCTCGAGACGGAGATCGAGCAGCATGCCGGCGTGATCGAGCGCGAGATCGAAGCCGTCCAGGGGATGGTCGGCACGTTCGAGGGCCAGATGGCGACGTTCTTCGAGCGACTCCTCGCCGAGGAGGACCCAAGCCGCTTCGCGGCCATGGCCGAGAACGTCCCGGAGCCGCCGACCTTCGAGGACCTGTCGGCCCTCGTCTCGACCCCGGTCGAGACATCCCGCGAGACCGACGAGATCGCGCCCGAGGCCACCGAGGTGACCGAGGCCCCCGAGCCGGTCGAGGCCGACGAGGCTGTCGAGGCGACTGCCGACCAGGTCGACGGGACCGCTGAGACGGCGGCCGAGGCCACGACGGCCGAGGACACGACGGCCCAGACGACCGACGGCGAGCAGACGGTCGACGCCGAGATGGACCCCGACTCGGTCGGCCTCATCGGCGTCGGCGAGGGCGTCGACGGCGACAGCGACATGGATCGCGAGGCGGCGTTCGCCGCCATCCAGGCTGCTGCCGAGGCGGCCGCCAGCGCCGAGGTCGCAGCCGACGCCGCCGCACGCGCGGAGGCCGTGGCCGACGTCGCGATCGAGATCATGGGCAACCACGAGGGTGAGGCAGAGGACGACGCCGACCCCCGCCTGACGGCGCTCGGCATGTCGCCCGACTATGACGCGGCGGAGGCCGAGGCCCTCGCCACGGCCGATGCGTCCGACGGCGAGGAGATCCCGACGATCGGTGACGACGCCCTCGCGGCGCGTCTGGCCGGCCTGGTCCCGTCGAAGGGCAAGGGTGCCTCCGGAGAGGGTACGTCGACCCAGGTCGTCGTCGTGGGCCTCGTCAGCGTCGCCAGCATCGCCAGCTTCAAGCGGCACCTTGGCCGGGTCTCGGGTGTGCAATCGGTCGGGGTGTCGTCCGGGCCGGATGGCGAGTTCATCTTCACGGTCAGCCATTCCGGCGACACGTCGCTCCGCGACGCGATCCCGTCGCTTCCGAGCTTCCAGGCTCGGGTGACGAGCACGGCCGACGGCGCGATCCACGTCACGGCGCACGACCCGGAGGCGGACGCCTAGGCGGCCGCGGGCCGGCTCAGCGTCCCCACCGCGTCCGCATCGGAGGAACACGTGGCCCGCCCCGCGATCGTCGTCGCCCTTCCGGTCACGGAGCGCAAGATCGTCGCCGACGAATTGCGCTCCGCTGGATTCGAGGCGATCCAGATCGGCGCGCCCGACGAGCTCGAGGCGCTGCTCGAGCACCGCCGCGACATCGCGGTGGCGATCCTCGACGGCGAGACGGATCTCGACACCTCGCTCGAGTACTACGGGCTCCTCCACGAGCGGTCGCACAAGATCCCGGCGCTGATGGTCATGTCGCC
This sequence comes from Chloroflexota bacterium, assembly GCA_005882635.1. Lineage (GTDB taxonomy): Bacteria > Chloroflexota > Limnocylindria > Limnocylindrales > CSP1-4 > CF-46. The sequence continues at coordinate 2,739 of VBFG01000121.1, forward strand.
GAGCGCGATGGACCGGATGTTCAGCCCGTCTTCGGCCGACGAGTTCTTCAGCCGGCCGTACACGGCAGATTCGATCCGGTGGCGCATCGAGGCGATGTGCATCCGGTCGATGACCGTCGACGATGGCTCCGGGCCGATCATCCAGAGCGGCTCGCTCGAGATGGGCGACTGGTCGCGGCGGGCGACCGTGCTCGCGATCTTCAACCCGAAGGGCGGGGTCGGGAAGACGACGATCGCGACGAACCTCGGGTCGGCGCTCCAGCTCCACCGCGGGCAGAAGGTGCTGCTGATCGACGCCGATACGGTGACGGGCCACGTCACGACGTCACTGGGCCTCGAGCAGGTCCGGACCGTTGCCGACAGCTGGAACGACCAGGCCGACGGCGGGCCGGTGGAGAGCCTGACGGAGCTCGCGGCGCCCCATCCGTCGGGGCTGTCGGTCGTCGCCCTGACGTCGTCGCCGCTGAACACCGAGATCCTCGAGCCGTCGAGGGTCGCCGACTCGATCGCGACCGCTCGGCCCATGTACGACTTCATCGTCGTCGACCTCCACCCGTCGTACAGCTCGCTGAACTTGGCGATCTTCGAGAAGGCCGACCGGATCCTCGTCCCGGTGACGCCGGACGTGCCGGCCCTTCGCGCCGCGGTCCAGCTGCGGGACGTCGCGATCGAGGTCGGCCTGCAGGACCGGCTGGCGCTGATCGTGAACCGGGCCAACAGCGGCGTGTCGGTCGCCGACATGGAGCGCACGGTCGGGATGGGCGCGTTGGCCCTGATCCGGTCGGGCGGGCTCCTGTTCGTCCGCGCCGCGAACGAAGGCCGGACGGTCATCGAGATGTATCCGCGGGAGCGGATCACCGAGGACTTCGACGCCCTCGCCGATCGCCTCGTCCGGACCCACGTCCCCGAGGCGTCCCCGGCGGACACCCCGCAGCGATCGGGCTTCCGCCTGTTCGGCCGCTCGAAGGAGCCGGCCCGAGCCTAGTCCGGCCTCGCGGCTGGCCCCGTGGGACGACCTCGCGCCGGCTCGTGTCGCCGATGGCTCTGGGCCATGCAAGCGCGGCCAGTCGTCTCAGCCATGGCTGTCGGCCATCCGCAGCACGACACCCGTCGACCGCCACGCTCGCGGCAGCCTGGCGACGCGGGGCTGGCCATCCGTTGCATGGCTGTGGGCCAGATTCGAGAAGCGGCTAGCAATGCCCGCCCGCGTCTACCCGGGTGTGGCTCGGTTCCACATACGCTCGGCGCTTCATCCTGGGCGTGGCCGAGACACACATCCGTCACGTGCGCGGGTGGCGCCGTGCACGCCGCCCTGCGCCATTGACCCGGACGTCCCACGATTCGTGGGACACACCCACGAACGAGAAGCTGCGTTACGAAGAGGCCGGTCGGCCAGGCAACCTTACGATCGATCCTGCCAGGTGATGCCGCCGAGGGGCTTCCCCGGCAGCTTCTGCGCCTTGAGCCCGGTCCGCTTGTCGACCTGCTCCACACCGCGCAGATAGAAGCGGTTCACCAGCACGGTCTCGACGTCCGGGTCGCCGACCCGCTGATCGCCGTACCAGGCGACGGCGTCGACGACGGCGACGAACATCTCGGTCGCCCGATCGAGCAACCGGTCCGGCTCGGAGCCCGGATGGAGGAAGACCGTCCCGACGACCCGGAACGGCGGCGCCTCGAGGGCGACGTCGTAGGACACCTTGTGGACCCGATGAGCGGCGCGCTCGTCGTCGCTCAGCTCGGGGAGGGAGCCCTCGCCGGCGAGGACCAGGATCAGGTCGTACGGATCGACGCTCCGCAGTCCGGGCGCGTCGGCCAGCGGCGCCGACCCGTCGAGGGGCGCCCACTTGACATCGTGGATCGCGATCGACTCGCGACGGTTCAGCGCGTCCGACAGGCGGCCGTCGATGTCCATCCGCCCGATGAGCCGCCATTCCTCGGTGATGCCATCGAACGCGATGCCGGAGCGCACAGCCCGCGGCGGGCTTGCTGCTGCCGGCGCCGACGCGGCGGTGACGGTCCCCTTCTTCTCGGCCTTCCTTCGACGGAGGAAGTTCAGTGGCACGCGGCTCCCTTCGTCCCGGTCATTCCTCGGCCGCCCCCGTGTTCGCCCGGATCGTCTCGACGACCGTCGCGTCGGCGAGGGTCGTCGTGTCGCCCAGCGAGCGACCCTGGGCGATGTCCCGGAGGAGCCGCCGCATGATCTTGCCCGACCGTGTCTTCGGCAGGTCGGGCACGAACATCAGCGACTTCGGCTTCGCGATCGGGCTGATCTTCGTGGCGACATGGTCGCGGAGCGCCTGGCCCAGCTCCTTTGTCGGCTCGTTGCCGAGGCGGAGGATGACGAACGCGTTGATCGCCTCGCCCGTGACGGGATCGGGGCCGCCCACGACGGCGGCTTCGGCGACGACCGGATGGGACACGAGAGCGCTCTCGATCTCGGTCGTCGACAGGCGGTGGCCCGCCACGTTCATGACGTCGTCGACCCGGCCGAGCAGCCAGAAGTAGCCGTCCTCGTCACGCTTCGCCCCATCGCCCGCGAAGTACATCCCGGGGAAGCGATTCCAGTACGTCTCCTTGTAGCGCTCGGGGTCGCCGTAGATGCCGCGGAGCATCGCCGGCCAGGGCCGCTTCAAGACGAGATAGCCGCCGCCGCCGAGCGGCACGGAGTTGCCGGCTCCGTCGACGATATCCGCCTCGATGCCGGGGAACGGGAAGGTCGCCGAGCCTGGCTTGGTCGTCGTCACGCCGGGCAGCGGCGTGATCAGGATCTGGCCGGTCTCGGTCTGCCACCAGGTGTCGACGATCGGGGTCTTCCCGCCGCCGATGTGCTCGTGGTACCAGAGCCACGCCTCCGGGTTGATCGGCTCGCCGACCGAACCCAGGACGCGGAGCGACGACAGGTCGTGGCGCGCCGGGAGGGCGTCGCCCTGCTTCATGAAGGCCCGGATCGCCGTCGGCGCGCAGTACAGGATGTTGACCTTGTAGTCCTCGATGATCTGCCACCAGCGATCCCAAGCCGGCGTGTCGGGCGTGCCCTCGTACATCACGCCGGTCGTCGCGTTCGCCAGCGGGCCGTAGACGATGTAGCTGTGGCCGGTCACCCAGCCCACGTCGGCCGCGCACCAGTACACGTCGTCGGGCTTGACGTCGAAGATCTGCATGTGGCTGTAGGACGTGCCGACGAGGTAGCCGGCCGTCGTGTGCATGATCCCCTTGGGCTTGGCGGTCGTTCCCGAGGTGTACAGCAGGTAGAGCATGTGCTCGCTGTCGAGCGCGACCGGCTCGCAGGTCTCGGACTGGCGGTCGACGACGTCGTGCCACCAGACGTCGCGACCATCCTCCATCGCGGTCCCGCTCTCGACTGCGTCGCCCAACCGCCTCACGACGAGGACGTGCTCGATCGTCGGGGTCGACTGGACGGCCTCGTCGACCGCAGGCTTGAGCGCGGCCGCCTTGCCGCGGCGCCACCCGCCGTCGGCGGTGATGACGAGCTTCGCCTCCGCGTCGTTGATCCGACCGGAGAGCGCCTCGGCCGAGAAGCCGCCGAAGACGACCGTGTGGGGCGCGCCGATCCGGGCGCAAGCCAGCATCGCGATGGGGAGCTCGGGGATCATCGGCATGTAGATCGCCACGCGGTCGCCGGTGTTGATCCCGAGCTCGCGGAGTGCATTCGCCGCCTTCGAGACCTCGCGCAGGAGGTCCGCGTAGGTGATCGTCCGCTTGTCGCCGGGCTCGCCGATCCAGTGATAGGCGACTTTCTCGCCGAGCCCATTTGCGACGTGGCGGTCGACGCAGTTCTCGCTGATGTTCAGCTTGCCGCCGACGAACCACTTGGCAAACGGCAGGTCCCATTCGAGGGTCGTCGTGAACGGCTCGCGCCAGATGACAGTCTCGCGGGCAATCCTGGCCCAGAACCCCTCGGGATCGCCGGCCGCCTCGTCGTAGATCGAGGCTTGCGCGTTCGCCTGGGCGGAGAACGCGGGGTCGGGTGGGAACGTCCGGCCTTCAGCCAGGAGGTTCTCGATCTCGGGACGCTGGTCGACGCTCACGTGGGCTTCTCCTGCCTGGATGTGCGGTCGTGCCAGAGTGGACCGGACGCGCAGCGGGTCACGGGCTGGGTTCGGCCATTCTACGCGGGCTGCTCCCGGGCAACGGTCGGCGCCATGAGGGCGGACGGGGCGTCGGTCAGGTCAATCTTCGAGGGGGATCGAGACGCGATACACACCGTCTGAGCGAAAGCCCGTGAAGATCGCCCGATGTCCGTCGAAGACGGGCCGCCCGACACCTGCATATGGAGGCCCGATGCGATCGTCGACGATCGGGCGCCAGCCACCGGCAACTCGCGCGACGGCTGCAATGTGTGCGCCATCAGGGCTGATGACAAACCCTTCGCCGGGCGCGATCTCGACGGGCTCATCCAGCGGTGGGCCAGCGTTTCCGTCGAAGACGATTCGGAACTGCCCGGCAGCCTTGGTCACGTAGGCCAACCGTCCCGTCGAACCAAACCGCGGCGGAGAGACCAACTCATAGGGTGGACCCGCGACGCCATCGACGACCATGTGGTGGTCCTTCGAGCGCCTCGCCGCGAAGGCGACGTGGGCGCTGTCCGGACTGAAGTGGGCCGTACTCGTGAACTCGTCCCAGGCGTCACCGACTGGCGAGCCATCGACGATGGCCCGACCCGTGGTCCGGAACCGGCTGAGGATGCCGGATCCCCTGTCGATCGCCAGGTAGGCGACCCGCCTGGAGTCTGGACTGAACTCGACGTTCCCCCACAGGTCCGAGTGATCGACGCTCTCGTGACCGTCGACAACGACGGTGAGGCGACGGCCGGGACGATAGGCCGCGTAGGCCACACGACGCGAATCCGGACTGAATACGGGCGGGCCGACCTGCTCGAACGTGGGACCCCGCCGGTCGTCGACAACCGCCGCGACTCCCCCGTCGATTCGAGCGACATACGCGAACCGCAGGCCGTCGGGGCTGAACGTCGGCGCGTTCGCATCGATGATCGGCGGACCAGGGATCCCGTCGACCACGAACCGGAACTGACCACCGTCGATGAGCCCGTACGCGAGCCGGCCAGCGTGACTGAACTGGATTCCGTCGCGACTCGCCGAGATGCCGTCGGCCTCGACGATTGCGACCCCGTCGACGATGAGCCACTGACGGTACCCGACTCCTGAATCCTTCGGCGTGAGTTCCCGATTCTCGGCCACGAACGCCATCCGTTGTCCGTCCCGAGCGAAGACCGGCCGGATCGGCGCGACGCGCCACGAACCCTGAATCTCGCCGTCCAGGATCAGGACCGGGACGCCCTCGACGTAGGCGCCGAACGCGACGTGCCCTCCGGTGGGATCGAACGTCGGGGGGACCGATCTTGTCATGCCGTCGTAGGGACCGGCCTCGGTCCCGTCGATCCCGACGAAGAACCGGCCTGCTCGGTCCCCGTAATAGGCCACCCGTCGGTCGTCCAGGCTCCAGACCAGCAGCTCGCCGCTCTGCTGTTCGAGTACCCGCTCGAATGGCTCGCCGGCGATGCCGTCCCAGACGAAACGAACCCGCTTGTCGGGTAGCTCGTCGAACCAGAAGACGTGCGCGCCGTCGCCGGTGGTGTCGATTCGACCGGTCGGCGACCTCGCCAACCGACGGTCTTCGTCCCACGCACCCGACAGCGCAGCCGCGCCTGTTACAACGCCCATCCCCACCCGTGCTCCCGAACCTCGGCACTGTGCCCCGGCGACCTGACGATCACATCTCACAAGTGTTGCGCGCGCTGCCAAGCCCCAGGCCGCGATTCCTACTCGTCGGCGAGGTCGTCCTGGGTCGGGGCGGCGCCGACCGCGACGCCGTCGGTGCCGTCCGGCTGGGCGACGACGACCTGTGGCGGGCGGGGCAGCTGGATGCCGTTCTTCGCGAGCGCCTGGAGGAGCAGCTTCCGGAACTCGCCGCCGGCCGCCCACTGCTCGCTGGCCCGGACCGTGCCGAGGATCTTGAGCGTGATCCCGCGCTCCTCGATCGACTCGACCCGCTCGACCCGCGGCGGCTCGAGGATCCGCCGCTTCCAGACCGGGTCCTGGTGCATCTGCCGGCCGAGCTCGTCGACGACCCCGATCGCCTTGTCGATGTCGGTCCCGAAGGCGACGGTGATGTTCTGGTTGATCCGGGCCCACGTCCGGGTCCGGTTGCTGGCGACTTTGACCTCGCCGTTCGGAACGGTGTGGACCACGCCGTCGAGGTCGCGCAGCGTCGTCCGCCGCAGGCTGAAGTCCTCGACCGCGCCGCTGACGCCGGCGATCGACACAACGTCGCCCTTGCTGTACTGGTTCTCGATCAGGATCAGGGTGCCGTTCAGATAGTCGCGGACGAGGCTCTGGGCGCCGAACCCGACGGCGATCCCGACAATGCCCAGGCCGGCGATCGCCGGTCCGATGTCGAGATCGAGCGCGCCGAGGATCATGATCGCCGCGATGAGCAGGACGAAGAACCGGACGACCCGGCCGCCGAGCTCGTCGAGGGTGTCCATCCGCTTCTTGACCTCGACGGCCGACAGCTCCTGGGCCGTTCCCTCCGTCGCCTCGCGGTCGAGGAGGGCCTTGAGGACGCCGTGGACGATCAGCGTCGAGACGCGGATGGCCACGAGGGCGGCGACGAGGATGATGAGGATCCGCACGCCGCCGACGCGCAGCGCCTCGAGGATCGTGCTCAGCGGCGGAGTGTTCGGGTTCATCGAACGCGATGGTAGCGAGGTTCGAAGTCACGCCGACGGTGGCTCCGCCGTCCGACCGGCGATGACCGGGCCTCGGACGATGTCTCGGGCAATGCCCCTGCTCCTCCTCACGCTGCTCGCGAGCTGTGGGACACAGCCGACGCCGGACGGGAACGCCGCGTCGGTCGCTCCCGGCTCCTCGCCCGCGGCCACAGCCGAACCAGGCAGCTCGCTGTCGATCGCCCTCAGCAAGCTCGACCCGGCGTCCCGGGCCCTGGCCGGTCTGATCGAGCCGGGCGAGATGGTCGACGCGAGGATCGATACGGGCAACCCCGTCGACGTGATCCGGGCCGTTCGCGCGGGTGGCGGGACCGCCAATCTCGTCTCGGACACGATCGTCCTGCTGACCGCCCCCTTCGACGTCGTCGTCGCGAACCTGGCCAGGATCGATGTCGCGAGTGGATCGCTGGCCGAGGACCTGACGGCGATGCGCCGGATCGCGGCGCAACCCCCGGCCGCGCAATCCTCGAATTCCGGAAACCCGTATGCCGGCACGGACATCGCGGTGCCGGCGGATGCCGTCGCCATCCCGCCGATCCTGCTTCGACCGATGCTCGCGGCCCTGCGCGACGGCATCGTGACGTTCGACTCCCGACCCTACCGTGCGATGTCCTTCGATGGCAGCTGCGGAGCCGATTCGTGCGATCTCACTGCCACCGGGTTCGTCGACGGCGCCTCACCCGACGCCACCGACTGGTGGGCGGTCCATGCGGCCGCCGTCAACGGCTGGCTGCCGACGAGTGGCCCCGGCGATCGCCAGCTCCGCGGGATTCCCCGGCCGCTCGCCCGGGCAGCGGAGTGGATCGCCCGCTCGGACCCGGCCGTCGCCAACGAGATCGCCTCGTACGATCGGCTCGCCTCGATCGCCTGGCAGCCCGGGCAGCCGATCCTGATCCGGATCGACTATCAGCGGGACTGCGCCGCAGCACGCGCGCCGGGCGCGGTCGTCGCGGAGGATGGCGTCTGCCTGGACAACCTCGAGGTCCTCGTCGACGTCGCGACCGCCAGAGTCGTCGACGTCGAGGCCACGACCCTCAAGTCCTGACCTCGACCCTCGGGTGCTGGCCCGCGCCGTCCGCGAGCCCGATCAGGACGCGGCGGCAACCCCCGCAGGCGCCTCTGCGACCGAGCCGTTCGATGAGCCGCTGGATGAGCCGTTCGATGAGCCGTTGGAGCTCGCCGGCAGCGCTGCCGGCTCGCTCGCGGCCAGCGACGAGTTCGTCAGCGCCTGGGCCAGCGAGGGCTGGGCAGCCGTCGCCGAACCCGTCCCGCCGAGCCGGACCGAGATCGCCGCCGCGGCCTCGCGGGCCTGGGCGGCGAGCTCCGGGATCCGCCGTGGGGTGAGCCGGAATGCCGGGCCCCAGATGTCGACCGCGGCGATGACGTTGCCGCGCGCATCGTGGACCGGGGCCGCGACGGCGTTGAGACCCATCTCGAACTCGCCGAGCGCCGTGGCATATCCGCGCCGTCGGATCCGGGCGAGCTCCTCGAGGAGCGGCTCGAGCTCCGTGATCGTCCGCTCCGTGTAACTCAGCAGCCCGCGCCGGACGATCCGCAGAACCTCGCGCTCGGCGACGGCGGCGAGGAGGACCTTGCCGGACGCGACGCAGTGGAGCGGCGTCGACCGGCCCGTCCAGTCGCCGACCGCGATCAGGTTCGGGCCGTCGGCCTGGGCAACGGTGAGGAGCGAGTCGCCATCGAGGACGCCGAGGCCGGTCGTCTCGTGGGTCAGCCGGGCGAGGCGCTCCAGCTCGGGCATCGAGATCCCGCGGAGGTCGAGCGTCCGCTCGGCGCGCTCCGCGAGACGGATGATGACGAGGCCCAGCCGGTACTTGCCGGTCTCATCGTCCTGCTCGACGAGCCCGCGCTTCTGGAGCGTCGCGAGGAGCCGCGACGCCGTCGACTTGTGGAGGCCGAGCCGCCGCGCGAGCTCGGTCACGCCGGCCTCGCCCTGCGACTCGCCGAGGGCGAGCAAGAGCGCCGCGGCTCGGTCGACCGAGCGGACGGCGTTACCGTCGAGGACCATCGATCCGTTGCTCCTCTCTCGTCGTGACGGTGGGCGATCCGGGGCGACCGGGGTCAGCCGGCTGCCTCGTGGGCCTGGGCGCCTTGCGCGTGCTCCGCGACCTCGCCGCGGGCCCGAGCCTCGAGCGCCGCGTTCAGCGACTCCTCGAATATCGACACGACGCGATCGACCGTGTCCCCCTGGGCGTGGGCCTCGCAGATGAACCACGGCTCGCGGCTGTCCGGCTCGGGCATCGCGCCGCGGGCGTGCATCCCGAAGGCCACGGCGTCGTAGAGCTCGTGGTCCGACTTCGCCCAGTCGCGGTACTCGGTCGGAGCCTGCTCGGTGAACATGATCCCGAACATCGACGGGTGACCGGTGAAGACGTATGGAAGCCCAGTCGGGTTGAGGACCTCGCGGAGGCCGTCCTGGACCCGCCGGCCGGTCGCGTGGATCGTCTCGAGCGCATTCGTGTCGCGGATGATCGACAGCGTCTTCACCGCCGCTGCGGCCGCGACGCGATTGCCGGCGTAAGTCCCGCCGTGGCTGACCTTGTCGGGCAGGACGCTCATCACCTCGCGCCGGCCGCCGAAAGCCGCCGCCGGGTAGCCGTTGCCCATCGCCTTGGCGAAGGTCGCGAGATCCGGCCGGATCCCGAAGTACTCGGCCGCGCCACCCCTGGCGAACCGGAAGCCGGTCTTGACCTCGTCGAAGATCAGGAGGATCCCGAACTCTTCCGTCAGGGCCCGCATCGCCGCGTGGAAGCCCGGCTGCGGCATGATGCCCTGGGCGTTGCCGAGGACGGGCTCGACGATGACGGCGGCGATGTCGTGCCCCTCGCGTTCGAACAGCTGCCGGAGGAGCTCGATGTTGTTGTAGCGGGCCGGGATGATCGTGTCGGCGACCGCCTCGGGGATGCCGCGGCCCCACGCCAGGCGGACCGGGTTGTCGGCGTCGCCGAGCTCGCTCATGTCGTCCGGCGTCACCGAGATCAGGGCGTAGTCGTGGACGCCGTGGTACTGGCCCTCGAACTTCACGATCTTGTTCCGGCCCGTGTAGGCGCGGGCGACCCGCATCGCATGCATCGTCGCCTCGGTCCCGGACACGGTCATCCGGGCCATCTCGACCCAGCCGGTCAGCTCCGCGACGAGCTCCATCGCCCGGACCTCGTCCTCGCTCGTCAGCGAGAAGCTGACGCCCATCCGCATGTGGTCGTTGACGTAGTCGTCGACGCGGGCGTCGGCGTGGCCGAGGATCACCGGCCCGTAGCCCATCCGCAGGTCGATGTACTCGTTGCCGTCGAGGTCCCAGACGGTCCCGCCCTGGCCCCGATCGATGTAGATCGTCTGCTCGCCCCAGGCCCGGAAGTTCGAGTTCGTGCCGCCGGGCAGCGTCCGCGACGCGCGACGGTAGGTCTCGAGCTGGCGGGTCCGACGGAGCGTCGGGGCTGGGGTCGTCGAGCGAGGCTCGGTGGCCATGAGGGACACGCACTCCTGGGATCGGTGGACCGTCATGCGCGACGGGCGTTCCGGGGAGCGGAACGGGTGAACCGCCATGTTGGCATAGTCCAGTCAGCCACGTCAACGCGGATATCGCACGGATGCCCCAATTCGCGTGCGAATCGCGGCGGTGCGAGCCAGCTGATGTCCGTGAGTCGCATCGACTGGATGGATGACTGCGTCGAGGCGACGACGGTTGGGTCCGTCGCCACTTCGGTCGTGGGGCGACCGAGCGAGCGAAGAAGGGTCGTCGGCGTCGTCGCTTCTGGCGTGGGGCGACCGAACCAGCCAACAAGCGGGCCGGGCGGGGCGTTCCTCCGCGCGTTCGGTCGTGGGGCGACCGAACTAGCCTGCGACTCTGGCGTCGACCCGATCAGGCCGGCGTCGTCACCCAGTTCGGCAGCTCGCGCGAGAGCGTGGCGAGGGGCAGCGAGCCGTGGCCCAGCACCTGGTCATGGAATTCGCGCAGGTCGAAGCGTGAGCCATCGCGGGTGGCGAGCTCTGCGCGCAGCCGCTCGATCTCGCGGCACCCGATCAAGTACGTCAGCGCCTGGCCGGGCCAGACGATGTAGCGATCGGTCTCGATCGTCGCGTCGGTCTCCGACAGGCCGGTCTCGAGCAGGAAGTCGATCGACTGCTGGCGGGACCAGCGGAGCGCATGGAGCCCGGTGTCGACGACCAGGCGAGCCGCTCGCCAGGCGACGGCGTCGAGCATCCCGAACCGCTCGCCATCGTCGCGGAAGAGGCCCATCTCGTCGGCCAGCTTCTCGCTGTACAGGCCCCAGCCTTCGACGTACGCGCCACCGACGATCCGTGCCCCCAGCCGCCGGAACGTCGACAGGTCGGGGTTCTCCTGCTCGAGGGCGATCTGGAAGTGGTGGCCGGGCACGGCCTCGTGGTAGGTCGTCGTGGCGAGCTTCGTGTATTTCCGGCTCGGAAGATCGTAGCCGTTCGCGTAGTAGATCCCCGGCCGCGAACCATCCGGTGCCGGCGGGAAGTAGTAGGCGAACGGGGCGTCCTTCTCCTTGAACTCCTCGACGGCCATGACCTCCAGGCCGGACTTCGGCAGGCGGCCGAAGAAGCGCGGCGCGACGGCCATGGCGCGGTCGATGTCCTCGCGGGCCCGGTCGAGCAGCTCGTCCTTGGTGCTGGGCGTGTTCGCGGGGTCGTCGAGGAGCCGCTGGCGATATTCCTGCGGGCTTGCCGCCCCGGCGGCCGAGGCGATGGCTCGCCGGCCCTCGTCGATGAGGGCGAGCTCGTCGAGCCCGATCTGGTGGACGGTCGACGGGTCGAGCTCCAGCGTCGTCCAGGATCGAATCTGGGTGCGGTACAGCGACTCGCCGTTCGTCGCCGACCACAGGCCCGGCTCCTCCCGCGTCGCCTTCAGGTAGTCGCCGCGGAGAACGTCGAGAAACGCCTGATCGGCCGGGTAGATGACCTGCTCGGTGACCTTCCGGACGCGCTCTCGGGCGGCATCGTTCGTGACCTTCGCCAGGGCCGGCACGATGGCTTCGGCGAGCGGGATCGCGAGCAGCCGCTCCAGCTGGGCGACCGTCCGATCCGCGACGATCCGCGGCGCCGTCAGGCCCGTGTCGAGACCCTCGCGGAGGATGTCGGCGTTCGCGGCCATGTAGTCGCGGTACGCCTCGAGGCGGGCGATGAACTTCTCGAGTCGTTCCGGCGTGTCGGCCGGCTGGAACTGGCAGACCTGCGGCAGGAGCGTCTGGGGGCCCGAGATCTGGTCGACGACCCGGAGCCGATGGGTGCCCTGGTCGTCCTCCTCGATTGCCTGGTCGGCGATGACGATCAGCATGTCGCGGGTGATCCGCTCCTCGACCGACAGGTCATCGACCGGGAGCGCCTCCGCCGCCGCCTTCGTCTCCTCCATGAGCTTGCGGCCCTTCGCCCGGCCCGCCGGGCTGGGGTCCTCCAGCCGGTCGGCGTAGCGCTCGTCGCCGTACACGGTCGCCGTCGTCGGGTTGAGCTCGAGGATCGCCTCCCAGAAGCGGTCAGCAAGAGCGTCGACCGCGGACGCGCGGTCGTCGGGCAGGGTCACGTCGGTGGTCTCCATCGTGGGCGCCGGTGTGCGCCAGGTTGCCCGGATCGGGGCGCGGATTGTTGCGCGTCAGGGTACCGTGCGCGCCGCTTCGGGGCTCGGTTTGATGACCCGCATCACTCCCCGAAGAGACCAAGCTGCTCGCCACTCCGCTCGACGAGTGGATCCAGGCCGATATATGGCTCGAGACCGTCCAGGCTCAGCTCGTCCCGGGCGAGGAACGAGCGGAGGTGGTTCCACTTCAGGACGTGCCAGTTGTCGCGCTCGAAGGCATCGCGAAGGAGCGGCGATCGCTCGAGCTTGTGGCGCACCAGCTCGGTCCGCTCGGGGGTGATGACGAGGAACCGGACCGTGCCGTCCTCCTGTGGGATCCGGGCGTGGCGACGGAGGATCGGCTCGCCGAGCATCGCGGTCCATTCGACCTCGAACAGGAACGACATCTTGCCCCGGACGTACCACGCACAGTCGATCTCGGCGACGTCCTCCCCCGCCCGGCTGATCTGCGTCAGCGGGACGCGGTGCTCGCGATCGTCCATCAGGTCGCCGAGCCGGCCGGCCCCCAGCCGCCGGGCCTGCTCTCGCCGGCCGATCCAGACGCGCGCGCCGAGTCGGTGACCACCGTCGGCCAGGAGGGCGATCACCTCGGCATGTTCCTGAGTACGCCGCAGGAGGTCGTCGCCGGTCACGACCCGCTCCGGCGTGCTCGCTCTGCTCCGGTAGCTCTGGAGGCACGCCCGGACGAGAGCCTCGTCCGGCAGGTCGTGGGCGCTGAAGATCCCGGCGATCCTCTGGAGGAACGACGTCTCGGACAAGGGGCCCGCGGTCGACAGCAGGCTGAACACCGACCACTCGACACGATCCGCCAGCGGCACTGCCGCCGCCTCGCGGTCGCGTCGATCCGCCAGCCACCACCGGCCCGGCGCGACCTCGGCCAGCCGCGTCTTGGCGGTGACAGCCAGGCCGTCGGCGACGAGCGCGAGGATCGCCTCAACCGGATCCGATGGCGCGTCGGCGTTCCGGACGGAGCGCCTGGTCCCGACCGATGTGCGGCCGCCACCGGATCCACGGTCCGGGGCATCGCCCGGGTCGTCGCGGGCGTCGGGTTCCGGCGCGTCCTCGGGCCGGTCCACGGCCAGCCCGCGATCTGCGACGAGCCGTCGGAGCTGGCCGGCACGGTCGAGCCCGATGAGGATCTCCCCCAGCAGCCGGTCCGCGCTGGCCGGCTCGCCGCGGGCCTTCAGCGACTCGACCGCGACGTCGGCAACGGTCCGGCTGACATCCGCCGCCGAGAACGGGCGGCGGTCGATCCGCTCGGCGGAGCCGAAGAGGCCGACGCCCGGCACGACGTCGGGATCGCCGGCTCCGCCCGGGATCGTCTCCAGGGCGACGTTCGCCCGCGTGCGCGCCGCTGGCGGCGGGACGGCTCCGGGCGGGATGAGCTCGATGCTGCCGAGGGCCTCGTCGTCGCCGTCGCCGAGCCGGGCCGAGAGCAGACGGAAGCCCGCTTCGACGCCGCCGAGGGCGGCCGCCACGAGCGCCTCGGGCCCGCCGTCGATCACGTAGGTGACGCGACCGTCGCGCGCGATCGACGGCTCGACCGACGCCAGCGAGCGAGCCAGCGCCGCGGCCTGCCAGCCCCAGGGTGCCCGGATCGCGGGACCCGACAAGGCACCGAGCGGGAGGCCGGCGGCCGCCTCGCCGCCCAGCGTCCAGGACGTCGCCCAGTAGGTCATCGACAGGCGCTCCTGGTTCGGCCGGACCGGCGGCTGGCCGACGACGAGGCGGATGCGTCGTCGCAGCCCCGCGGCCGAACCGTCCCAGCCACCTCGGTTGACCGATGCCTCGGCGCCGATCGCGCGGGTCGTCGACGGGCCGGCGATCGCAAGGACTGCCGTCGCGCTGCCCTCGTCGAGCGACTGCAGGTCGTTGCCGAGCCGCGCCTGGACGGCACCACCCGGGCCGCTCTCGAGGCGCTGGATGAAGCCGCGGACGATCCGGATCCCGTCCTCGAACGCCAGCCAGGGGTTGCGTTCCCGCCACGGCCCGGGGTTCGGGGCACGAACGTGGCCAGCCTGGATCCGGAGCGACCCGACCCGATGCGGATGGCCGTTCAGGCGGCTCGCCGGGGTCAACGCGTGGAGGAAGGCCAGTCGCAATGCAGCGTCGACGGGGGCTGCCCGAAGGTCGGTCTCGATCCGGTCGAGGATCGCGTCGAGGCCGCCGAGCTGGCGCGGCGTGTGGAGATCGAGGAGGCCGTCGACCAGCTCGACCCCGCCATCGAGGACGGGGAACCGGTCGCGGAGGCGCGCCCGGACTCCGGCCAGGTCGTCTGGGGCGGCGACCGCGCGATCGAGGTCGGCATCGTCCAGCTCCGCCGTGCGCTGGTCGCTGCCGCGTTGACCCCGGCAGACCGGGCAGCCGTAGACCTTCCGCGCCGTCCCACCGCCGAGCACCGCCGGCGCCTGCTGGTCGGGCCACACGATCTCGTCGAGCACGAGCACCCGCCCGCACGTCGCGCAGCGGGTCGCGAACAGCTCCCCGACCGCCACCTTCAGGCTCGTCTGGCCTCGAGGCGACGCGCCCATCGCCTGGAACGCGGCGTCGAGGTGGCGCAGGTCCGGCGGGCGGAGGACGAGCTCGGCGAGGAGGCGGGTCAGCGGGGTCGATTCCAGGCTGACCGCTCGCCGCTGCCGATCGACCGCGGCCCGGGCGACCCAGCCGCCGCGCCCGGCGAGGTCGAGGATCGCGTCGCCGGGCTTCGCGTCGCTCTCGATCCGGGAGGCGATCAGCGCGGGCGGCGGCGGCGGCGCGAGCCGCTCGAAGAACGGCAGGGTGAAGCCCGGTTCAGCCCGTACGAGAGTTGCGCGCCCGGCCATGGCACCCGAGCCTACATGCGCGCTGCGGTGGGAGCCCATTCGTCCGGCCGGGGCGGCGGACGAGAGTCGACAGTCGCTCGCCAAAACGATGCCATCGCTACGCGCGGGTCTGGGGAGGTGCCAAGCGGTTCTCGACCCGGCCGAGGCCGCGCAGATCAGCATCGATCGTGCTCGCGAGGGCGGGCACCATCGTCCTACGGGCCGCGCCAGCCCCGACCGTAACGATGGCGTCGCTAATGCTGCACCGAAGCTCGCCTGGCATCGAGTGACGGCGAATGCGTCAGGACCAGGCGGCACTCAGCCGCGAACAGCGCGGATCTACGCCTCGTCGGCCTCGTCCAGTTCGTCCTCGAACGCTTCGTCGGTGGTCGATTCGGGCGGCAGGACGCGATCGAGGTCCTCGATCTCCTCGTCCTCTTCGTCGTCCTCGAGGTCGTCCTCCAGGTCCATCTCCTCGCGGATGAGGGTGCCCTTGGTGTACGGCCGCAGGTCGGTCGACTTCGCCGCCATCGGGAACGACACCTTCCCGTAGTTCCGGGGGTCCTGGTAGATCTCGCGGATGATGATCCGGACGTCCTTGTCGCCGAGGGACGTCACGCCGGCCGCGTACTTGTTGCCGTCGGCGATCAGCTTCAGCAGGCGGGCGGCGACCCGCGGCTCGACGATCCCGATCCGCATCCCGTTGCTGAACGCGATCAGCCGGCCGCCCTCGGGGGTCAGCTCGACCGAGTCGCCGGGGTTGACCTGGGCGAGCTTGCGGGGATTGGGCAGGTCGGTCAGGAAGGCGAACCCGGTCTTGCCGGTCTCCTCGACGAAGATCGAGACCGGCGCCTTGCTGCCCTCCTGCGCCGGAACAGTCTTCTCGCCGGCGTCGACGAGGAGCACCCGGAGGCGGTCGATGTTGCGCTCGGCGATCCGGTTCGTGGGGTCGAGGGCAAGCGCCGTCTGGTAATGCTCGCGCGCCTGACCGAGCTCGCCGAGCTCCCACAGCGCCTTGGCGAGGCGGTTCTCCGACTCGGCGTCCGGGCCGAGCTCGAGCAGCCGGCGGTTCGTCTCGGCCGCCTCGGCCCACTGGGCGGCGGTCGCCTGGGCGATCGCCTGCTCGACCAGCTGCCGCTTCAGGCGGATCTGGTTGACGGCGATCGATGGCTGCGTCTCGACTTCGGGGAAGGTCACGGGTGCTCTCCGATGCTGCGCTGCGGCCCATCCGGGTTGGCGACAGCCGGGGCGATTCGGGCCCGGAGGGGGCAGGGCTTTGTAGCATCGCAGGGGCGGCGCGTCAAACGTCCGGAACCGGCGATGATGCGCTGGATGAGGACGGGGATGGGAACTGGGCGTGGCGCCCGCAGCGGGGCAAGGACCGGGGGCAGACGACCGGCGATCGGGATCGCGGTCGTGGGCGCCATCGGCGTCGTCGCGGCCGCTCTGGCGGCCCTCGGCGGCAGCCGCCCGCCCGTCTCGCCCGGGCCACCCCAGCCCGGATCCGGTGCGATCCCGGCCGTCGTCGGTCCCACCGTCTTCTACGAGATCCTCGACGCCGACGGCTCGGCGCTCGTCGAGCGGCGACTCGACGGCCACAGCCTGCCGCGTCGGATCGCCACTCGCCCGGATGCCGACCTCGGGCAGACGTGGACGATCGACCCCGGGGGGACGATCGCGGTCGCGATCCTGCCGACGGACGGCCAGCAGGAGCGCGTCGAGGCCGTCGAGATCGCCGATGGCGCCGACCTGTGGCAGGTCGAGCTGCCGTTCACGGCGATCTCGGAGGCGGTCTGGTCGGCGGACGGCCATCGCCTCGCCCTGATCAGCCGCCCCGAGCAGGCCGGACCGACGGAATCGTTCGTGGTCGACACCCGGGGCGGCCGCGTCACGCGGACGGTCGTGCCGCAGGGCGCGGTGCTGCAGGGCTTCGACGTCGACGACGCCCTCCTCCTCCGCGAGGCGCAGGGCGACGGGACGGTGAGCGCCTGGACGTTCCTCCGGGTCGACCCGGCGACGAACGTGGTCGAACGGCTGTCGGCCGTGCCCGACGTCGGGCCGTCGACGACCGGTGCGGAGGACGTCGATCCGGCACGAGGCTTCGCCGTCACCCTCTCGCTGGGCCCGAACCACCGGGGAACCGCCGTCCACGCCCGGCCGACCAATGGCGGGGCGGCTCGCCAGCTCGGCGTGTTCCCGTCGGTCGATTGGATCGCGATCGACCCGAGCGGCACCGGCGTGGCGGTGGCGGCGAGCCACGGCCTCCGGTTCATCGCCTGGGATGGCCGAGCGGAGGACCTCTGGTCGAGCGACGACTCGATCGCCGGCTTCGGCTGGTCGGCAGACGGCGACTACCTGTGGATCGAGACCGATCGACGGGGCCCGAACCTGACGGTGATCGAGCGGTCCACCGGCCGAACGATCGTCGTTCCGCAGGTGGATCCCGTCGCGCAGTCGCTCGTCGTCCGCGTCGTCGGCGGAGTATCCCTGCCGGACACGGCGCTGCCCGCCGTCGAGCCGACGCCCGCGCCGACGCCCGCACCGTCCGGCCCGGACGTGGCCGACGCGCCGTCGATCGCATCGGCGTGGGTCGACGCGTCGGGCGGACGCACCCTCCTCCACGTCGACCGGCTCGTGCCGACGAGCGAGGGCGGGATGCGGGTCGCGGCGTCGATGACGCCGGTCCCGGTGGCCGACGACCCGGACACGATGGTGGCCCTGCTCCCTCGGCCCCGGTCGGCGCAGGTCCTGGCCTGGGTCGGGACTGCCGACCACGCGATGGGCTGGCTGTGGGACGGCATCACGGATCACCCGTCCGTCCGGCTGGCGGTGCCGCGGGACTGGCCGGCCAGCGCCTTCGCCCTCGCGTGGCGCCCCGACGGCCAGGCGGTCGCGGCGATGGCGACGCGGGTCGGCCCCGACGGCGACGTGCGAGGGACCTTCGTGATCGGGGAGCTCGGCGCGGCGCGGACGACGTTCCTGCCGTTCAACCCGCAGTACGACCGGCTGGAAGGGTGGTGGTCGTTGACCGAGCTCCGGGTCGGCCACGTGATCTGCACCGAGGGCTGCGAGGGTCGCTTCTCCTACTCGGCGCGTCTCCGGGTCCGCGACGGGCGACTGCGCCGGCTCACGCCGGCCGACCGGACCCACGCCCCGATCGACGAGATCGATCCGGACGGTCGCGGGGGGCTCGTCATGAGCGTGATCAACGCCGACCCGGCGGACGATGTTCGGATCGACTGGCCGCTCGGCTCGGGATCGGTCGACGGGCCGGCCGTGATCGGGTTCGCCCGGGGCGGCCGATCCATCCTCCTCGCCGACGCCTCGGGCGACGGCACCGACCTCTATCGGATCGATGACGCGGCGCAGAGAGCGGTCAAGGGCCGGCTGGCGGACCCGCAGCCGGTCCGGCTGGGCCACCTCCCCCGCCACGGGCTCGACGTCCGGATCTCGCCGGACCAGCGCTGGGCCCTGGTCGTCGACCGGGTCGAGAACGTCCAGCTCGTCGAGCTGTCGACGGGTCGGGCCTGGCAGGTCGATCGCGATCGGACCCTCGACTGGTGGCCGACCACCTGACGCGCCGGGCGTCAGGCCATTGCGTGGCGGCTCACTCGTCGAGGCGGAGGTTCCAGGCGACGACCGCGATACCCAGGCCGGCCAGGATCGCTGTCTCCCACAGCCAGCGCGGGTCGCGCCGCCGGGATGGCGGCGCGGAGTGGAGCGTGTCCCACAGGTAGAACAGGAACATCAGGAGCGCCGGCCCGACGAGCCGGGGGATGCCCATCGCGCGTACCGCGGCGGCCCCGATCGCGATCGCCACGGCGTAGCTCGCGGCGGCCCAGGCCGCGTCGCGAGCGTCGGACAGGCGCAACGCCGCCGCCCGATAGCCGAGGAGGCCAGCGACGACCGCGTCGGCGATGGCGAGGAGCGCGAGGTTGCCGAGCGGGAGCGACGGGACCGGAGCGCCCGGCTGCTCGAGGCCGGCCAGGCCGCCGGGTACGATCGCGGCGATGCCACCGAACGCGACGAGGGCGACCACCAGCATCGTCATGAGCGCCGCGGACCGATCCTCCGCCGTCGGGCCCTGGGCGGCCGCCACGATCCGGGTCTCGACCGCCAGCGCCCGATCGAGCAGGACCGCCACGAGCGCGATCGCGACGACGACGCCGGGACCGAGCGGGACGAGCCGGATCGCCCCGACCGCGCCGAGCGCGGCGACGGCTGGAACGACGAGCGATTCGACGGGAACGCCGCGCTCGGCATGAGGGCTGTCGACTTCGGCGAGGACCTGCAGCGTCCCGACGACGGTCGCCGCCAGGAGCAACACCGCCACCGCCCAGACGAGCGGACCCGACACGACCGTCCCCATGCCAACCACGACGGCGACGACGATCTCCAGATCGCGCCGGCCACGACCAACGTCGCCATCCGCGGCGAGCCCGGTTGCCGGGCGGGGCAGGTAGCGGACGGTCCTCTCGAGACCGCTCCGGACGAGTCGGCGGCGGGCTGGGAGCGGCTCAGACCGAGACGGCGGCGGCGTCATTCGGGCGGATCGTAGTCGCTCGGGGTCGGCCGTGGCCGGGCCGGCGGTCGCACCCGTCAGCCGGCGATCCGATCGGGCTTCCCGGCTGCCCACGCGAGCAGGTCCGCCCGCGAACGCGTATTGACGACGTTCGACGAGCTCACCCAGGCCCGCCGCGCCTGGGTGACGCCCCAGCGGATGAAGTCGAGCTCGCGGGTGCTGTGGGCGTCCGAGTCGATCGTCAGGACGCAGCCGGCCGCGACCGCGCGCCGAGCGCGCTCGGCCGAGAGGTCGAGGCGATGGGGCGAGCCGTTCATCTCGAGGGCGGTCCCCGTCCGCGCGGCCGCGTCGTAGACCGCCTCCCAGTCGAGGTCGAGGTCGTCGCGCGTCTGGATCATCCGGCCGGACGGGTGGGCGACGATGTCGACGTGCGGGCTGTTGATCGCGTTCAGGGTCCGCCGCGTCAGGTCCGCCCGCGACTGGCGCCGGGCGACGTGGACGGAGGCGACGACGACGTCGAACCGGGCGAGGAGGTCGTCGTCGTAGTCGAGGACCCCGTCGGCCCGAACCTCGAGCTCGCAGCCGTGGAGCAGGCGGAACCCCTCCTTCGGCGTCTCCGGCGGGGCGGTGCCGGCGGCTTCCTCCGCGGCGTAGCGGGCGTTGAGCTCGGCGATGATCGCGCGCTCCTCCTCGACCCGGTCGGCCGCCAGGCCGCCGGCGATCGCCAGTGACTGGCTGTGGTCGGTCAGGACCTGGTAGGCGTAGCCCCGTCGTCGGCAGGCGTCGGCCATGACCTCGATCGGCTGGCTCCCGTCGCTCCACTCGCTGTGGGTGTGGCAGTCGCCCCGGAGGTCGGCCTGGGTGATGAGGACGGGGAGCGTCCCGGCCAGAGCCGCCTCGATCTCGCCCTCGTCCTCCCGCAGCTCGGGCTCGATGAAGGGCAGGTCGAGGAAGCCGTAGGCGTCCGCCTCGGAGGCGAACGTCCGGAGCTCCGCGTCGTCGCCCGTCAGGACCTCGCCGTCGTCGCCGATCCGTTGGAAGCCGTACTCGGACAGGCTCCAGCCCCGATCACGGGCCCGCGCCCGGAGCCGGACGTTGTGCTCCTTGCCCCCCGTGAAATGGATCCGGTAGGTGCCCGCGGTACCCGGCGGCATCACCATGAGGTCGACCTGCGGCCCGCGCAGGAGCCGGACGGCCGACTTGTGGCCGCCCCGGCCGATCACGGCATCGACGATGCCGAGCCCCGTGAAGCGGTCCATCAGGACGGCGGGATCGGTCGTCTCGGCCAGGAGGTCGAGGTCGCCGATCGTCTCCTTCTTCCGGCGGAACGAGCCCGCCGGCTCGATGGACGACACCCCCGGGATCGCCGCGAGGCTCGCGCTGAGGGCGAGGATGTGCTCCTCGGCGCGGTGGAGGAGCAGGCGCGTGGGCCGCGTGAGGAGCCGCTCGATCCCCTCGAGGATCAGCTGCTCCGTCCGCTCCGAGAGCCCGCGGATCGAGCGAACGCGGCCTGCCCGCGCCGCGACTTCCAGATCGCCGAGCGTCAGGACGCCGAGCTCGTCGTGGAGCTGCTTGACCGTCTTCGGGCCGAGGCCAGGGATCTGGAGGATCTCGACGAGGCTCGCCGGCACCTCTTCGCGGAGCCGCTCGAGATAGGCCATCCGGCCCGTCGTGACGAGCTCGGTGATCTTGTCGGAGATCGCCTGGCCGACGCCCGGGATCTTCGGCGCCGTCCCGTTCCGGAAGGCGACGACGAGGTCGATCGGGCTCCGACCGATGGCATCGGCCGCCCGGTGGTAGGCGATCGTCTTGAAGGCGAGCTCGCCCTTGACCTCGAGGATGTCGCCGATCTCGTGGAAGACTCGGGCGAGGTCACCGTTGGTCAGGTCGGCGGCCTCGTCGGCGAGCACGTCGGCGGGCGGCTCGTCGTCGTGGGCGGCGTCGGAGAAGGGCTCGTCGAGCGTGTCGGTGGGCATCGCTGCGATGGTACCGGCACGTCCCGGCACGGGCGCCCGAACGGCCGATGATCCGGTCGTCAGGCGGCGACGACCTGGTCGCGGCCCCGGCGCTTGGCGAGGTACAGCGCGCGGTCGGCGTGCTCGACGACGGCGACGATCGGCTCGTCCGGACCGTCGGCGACCGCGGCGCCGACCGAGACGCTCACCGGGCCGACCCCGAACCGATGGAGATCCAGCCGGCCGACCGCGGAGCGGACGCGCTCGCCAACGTCGACCGCGACGGCGAGCGTCGGGTTGCGGAGGAGCACGGCGAACTCCTCGCCGCCGTAGCGCGCCGGAACGTCGTCCTCGCGGACCGCCGCGGCGATGGCCGCGGCGACGGCCCGCAGGACGTCGTCGCCGACGACGTGGCCGTGGGCGTCGTTGAGGCCTTTGAACCGGTCGATGTCGATCATCAGGACGCCGACGGTGTCCTCGGCCCGACGCCGGCGGGCGAGGAGGGCGCAGAACTCGTCGAAGTAGCGCCGGTTCGGGAGGCCGGTCAGTCCGTCGGTCGCGGCCCGTGCCTCCGCATCGCGGTGCGAGTAGGCACGCGACAGGGCGGCGGACGCCTCGATCGCCGCGCCGTTGAGGATCCGCTGCGCGGACGGCGACCAGCCCGAGGCCGTCCGGCGCGAGATCAGCAGCGCCCCGATCTGGCCGGCGTCGGTCGCGAGCGGCGCGACCAGCGTGTGGCGGAGGCCGAAGACCGCCCGCGCCCGCTTCGCGATCCGCTCGGCGACGAGCCGCCGCGGGTCGGGCGGACGGACGCGGCCGGGGCGAGGCGCGATCGCGACCGCGGGCGGCTCCGCGATCGCGGCGGTGGGTCCGACGTCGGGCATCCGTCGCCCACTGCGAGGCGGTCCGCCCGCGGCCACCGCCCCGACCGACGCGCCGAGTCGCGGGCGACCCGCCGGCGCCGCATCCACGGGAATCTCGACTGGCGCGCCGTCGCCATCCACGTCGATCGGGATCCCGACCGGATCGCGCTCCGTGGCGTCATCGAGACTCGGCGGGTCCTCGAGGTCGCCGATCGGGAAGACCGTCGACGACGTCGAGCCACCGGTCCGCGCGTTGACGAGCGTCGCCTCGAGGACGCGCGCATCGGGGCGGCGGCGGACGATGACGACGTGGTCGGCTGCGGTGCCGATCCCGAGCTCTTCGACGATCGCGCCCACGATCGCATCGGGCGAGATCGATCGGGAGAGCCCCTGGAGGATCCGGGCGAAGCTCTCGGCCTCGGCCCGACGGCCCTCTTCCAACTGCTGGACGGCCAGCCGGTGGCGGATGGCTGCGAAGCCGACGACCACGATCAGCGCCGTCATCGCCAGGTCGAGTGGTCCGGCGCCGCCCCCGAGGAGGCGCATCGCGGAGATCAGGCCGAGGGCGAAGAACGTGCCGGCGAAGATGAGCCACGAGCGGCGGATCCGCTGATCCTCCGCTCCCACGGACGGACGCTGCTCGGTCGGTGGAGTCACGTTCGGAACAGAAGGATGCGGTCCCCTGCCCCGCCGGGCAAGTCGCGCCGGGTAGTACTTCCGGCGGTGGCGCCTGGTACTTCCGTTCGTCCGGCCGCTCAGCCTCGGGCGCCGGCGCGGATCGGCGCGCGGCGCCGCGTCGGAGCGCTGCCGGTCGGTGCCTCGCCACGGACGATCGGATGGCCGGCGGCCCGCCAGGCGGGGACGCCGCTGGCGACCCACGAGACGTCCGTGAACCCGTTCGTCCGGAGGATCGAGGCGGCGACGCTCGCCCGCAGCCCGGAGGCGCAGATCGTGGCGATCGGCCGGTCCGCAGGCAGCTCGGCGAGCCGGTCCGGCAGCGAGCCCGCCGTGATGTGGATGCTCCCGGGGATGTGGCTCGACGCGTATTCGTCGGCCTGGCGGACATCGATCACGAGCGGTGCCTCCGGACCGCCGCGATCGAGCTGGTCGGCCAGCTGGTCGACGGACAGGCGGCCGCTCGACTCCAACCGGCCGCCGCTGTCCGCCCACGCGCCGAAGCCACCGCGAAGATGGCCGACGATCGAGCCCTCGGCGCCGATCCGGATGGCCTGGCGGATCGCCTCGTCCCAATCGGTCGGGCGCTCGAGGATGAGGACGATCGGACGGTCCGGCTCGACGACCCAGCCGAGCCAGGTCCCGAAGGACGGCCCGAGCGGGATCGACTGCGAGCCCGGAGCGTGGGCGACGGCGTGGTCGGCCGGCGGACGGAGGTCGAGGAGGAGAGCGCCGCCCGCGATCGCACTCCGTGTCTCGTCGACGGGCATCGGCCGCGGCTCCGGGATGCGTCCGCCGAGGAGGGCCGGACCCGCCTGGTTCGTCGGCCGCATCCGGGCGAAGTAGCGAGGAACCGCGGGCTGGCGGTGGAGCAGCCGACGCGCGAAGTCCTCGACGTCCTGGACCCGGAGCAGCGCGTCGTGTCGCCGCTCGTAGCCGATCGTCGTCGTCGGCGTCGAGGCGATGCCCGTGGCGCACAGCGAGCCCGCGCCGTGGGTCGGCTGGACGACCACGTGGTCGTCGTGCGGGAGGATCACCTCGTGGAGCGACCGGTGCATGTCGTGGGCGTAGGCCACCGCGTGCTCCTCGCCGAGCAGGTCCGTCCGCCCCACGGCGCCGACGAGCAGCGAGCCGCCGGTGAACAGGAGCGCCGGGTCCTCGCCCCGCGAGGTGTCGGCGACAGAGTAGACGACGTGCTCCGGCGTGTGGCCGGGCGTGTCGCGGGTCATGAACCGCAGGGAGCCGACGTCGAACGTGGCGCCGTCTCGCAGCGGCCGATGCTCGTGGGCGAGGGCGGCCCCGGCCCCGATCAGGTGGGTCGCGCCGGTCAGCGCGGCAAGCTCGCGGCCGCCCGAGACGTAGTCGTTGTGGAGATGCGTCTCGACGACGTGGGTGATGCGGACGTTGATCTCACGCGCGGCGTCGAGATACGCATCAACGTCCCGCCGGGGGTCCACCACCGCGGCGACGCCGGCGGAGTCGTCGGCGATCAGCGTCGAGAGGTGGCCGAGCCCCTCGATCCGGAACAGCCGCGTGAGCATCGGATCGAGGGTAGCACTCGAAGAAGCCCCGACAACCGATGCTAGACTCGGGCCCGTCCGCCCGAGGAGATAGACAGGTTGGCGTGACGGAGGGAGCGCGACTGATGGGACGACGGGTCCTGATCCTGGGCGGCGACGGGTACCTCGGCTGGCCGACCGCGATGGCCTTCTCGCGGGCCGGCGAACGGGTGACGGTCGTCGACAATTTCGCCAAGCGCCAGTGGGAGGCCGAGCTCGGCGTTCGACCGCTCTTCCCGATCCCGACGCTCCACGAGCGGATCCGCGCCTGGCGCGAGGTCAGCGAGAACGAGATCGAGCTCCGCGTCGGCGACCTCACCGACTACGATTTCGTCGAGTCCATCATCGACGATATCCGGCCGGACACGATCGTCCATTTCGGCGAGCAGCCGTCCGCCCCGTACTCGATGATCGACGTCCGCCACGCAACCTACACGCAGGCGAACAACGTCGTCGGCAACCTCAACGTCCTGTTCGCGATCCGCGACCGGAGTCCCGACAGCCACCTCGTCAAGCTCGGGACGATGGGTGAGTACGGCACCCCCGACGTCGACATCGAGGAGGGGTACCTGACGGTCCAACAGGACGGTCGATCGCACACCTTCCTGTATCCGAAGACCCCGGGCTCGATGTACCACCTGTCGAAGGTTCACGACTCGCACAACATTCACTTCGCGACGAGGATCTGGGGCCTGCGCGCGACGGACCTCAACCAGGGCGTCGTCTACGGGGTCGAAACCGACGAGTCGTCGCTGGACCCGCGTCTGGCGACGAGCTTCCACTACGACGAGGTGTTCGGGACGGCGCTCAACCGGTTCTGCGTGCAATCGGTCGTCGGCCATCCGCTGACCGTCTACGGCAAGGGTGGCCAGACCCGCGGGTACCTCAACATCCGCGACACGATGGCCTGCGTCAGGCTCGCGGCGGACCATCCGGCAGATCCTGGAGAGCTCCGCGTGTACAACCAGTTCACGGAGCAATTCACGGTGCTCGAGCTGGCGGAGCGGGTGCAGGCAGCGGGTGCCGTGATGGGACTCCGTGTCGAGATCGCCCACACGCGGAACCCACGCAAGGAGCTCGAGACCCACTACTACAACGCCAAGCACACGAAGCTCCTCGAGCTTGGGTTGACCCCGCGACTGCTCAGCGACGAGCTGATCGACACGATGCTGGCTCGGATCCAGGAGCACGCGGCTCGGATCGACTCGGCCACGCTCATCCAGGACGTCCGTTGGGTCCCGAGCCCGCAGGCCCGGGCGACCGAGCGCACACCAGCCTGAACCGGACCGGATCGACGTCGGCGAGCCGGTGGGTCGGCTGATCCTCGTCACCGGCGGAGCCGGCTTCATCGGCTCGCACGTATCGAGCCTCCTCGCGGGTCGTGGCGATCGGGTCCGCATCCTCGACGACCTCTCCGTCGGCCGGCTCGAGTACGCCGACGGCGTTCCGCGCGAGATCGTTCGAGCGCCCCTTGCCGACGGAGACGCCGTCCGCGCCGCGGTCGACGGCGTCGACGCGGTCGTCCACCTGGCCGCTCGCTCGGGGATCCCGGACTCCGTCGCGGATCCGCTGGGGACGTTCGCGGTCAACGTGGACCAGACGCTGCGGCTGCTCGACGCCGCCCGTGTCGCCGGCACGCGGCGGTTCGTCTTCGCGTCCTCGAACGCGGCGACGGGTGACCACGAGCCGCCGGCGGACGAGACCGACCTGGCGCACCCGCTGACGCCGTACGGCGCATCGAAGCTGGCCGGCGAGGCGTTCGGGCAGGCCTACGCCGCGACGTACGGCCTCGCGGCCTGCTCCCTGCGGTTCTCGAACGCGTACGGCCCGTATTCCCTCCACAAGAAGAGCGTCGTCGCCGCGTGGCTTCGCGCGGCGCTCCGCGGCGACGCGATCACGATCCACGGCGACGGTCAGCAGACGCGCGACTTCGTGTATGCCGAGGACCTGGCGGCCGCCGTCGTCGCGACGCTCGACGCCGGCGAGGACGCGATCGCCGGCGAGGTCTTCCAGGCCGGGACTGCCGTCGAGACGACCGTCAATCAGCTCGCCGAGGCGCTGGGAGCGGCGGTCGGGCGGCCGCTCGAGATCCGCCACGAGGCCGCGCGGCCCGGCGACATCCGGCGCAACGTCAGCCGGATCGACAAGGCCGCCCGGGTCCTCGGCTACCGGCCGGCGGTGTCGCTCGGCGAAGGGCTGCGGCGGACGGCGCGGTGGTTCGAGCAGGCGCTCGCGGACCCGGCCCTGGCGAGCGTGACGCCACACGCCTCGTCCGGTTCGGAGTGACGGAGGCCGTCCGGGGCAGCGGCAGGGGCTCCACGCTCGTCCGGGATGCCCTCGTGACGATCGCGACGAGATTCGGCCTGGCGGTCCTGATCTTTGCGACCGACATCGTCCTGGCTCGGCTGCTCGGCCCGGCCGCGAAGGGCCGCTTCACGCTCGTCCTCCTCTTCTCGCAGCTCGCGGCGCTGGTCGTCGGCTGGGGGATGGACAGCGCGATCGGCATCGTCGCCGGACGCAGCCGCGACGACGCTCGAGCCGGGTTCGCGAACGCCCTGGTCTGGAGCGCCGTGGTCGGCGGGTTCACGGTCGTCCTGTCGGGGCTGCTGTACGGCCTCCCGACCGACGTCCGGCCGCGCGGACCGCTGGCAGTGGTGGTGCCGAACCTGTCGGCCGCCCAGTTCACCTACGCGGCGCTGGCCATCCCGGGCGAGATGTTCTTCTCGATCGGCCTGATCGCCCTCCTCGGCCGGCAGCGCGTCGCCGCGTACTCGGCGATCCGGATCCTCCGCCGCCTGCTGGTGCTGGTCCTCGTCGTCGGCGTCGCCGCCATCGCCCGGCTGTCGCTCGACGTGGCCCTCATCGTCAACCTGGTGACCCTCATCGTGACCGCCATCGCGATCGCCGGCGTTGCCATCCGTGACGGCACCGCGGCGGTGCGGCCATCGCCGGCGGTCCTCTCCGAGGAGCTGCGGTTCGGCAACCGGGCGATCCTCGGGAGCATCGCGGAGCGCCTCCAGTTCCGAGCCGACTCCTTCATCATCAACGCCGTCCGCAGCGTGCGCGAGACCGGGATCTATTCAGTGACGAGCGGCCTGGCCGAGACGCTCTGGTACATCCCGAACGCCCTCGGAACCGTGATGTTCAGCCGCGCCGTCGACCCGGCGGCCGACGCGGGGCGGATCGCGGCCGTCCTGACGCGGACGACGATCGCGGTCGCATTGGTGACGTCGATCCCGGCGTTCGTCCTCGGGCCACGGATCGTCCGGATCGTCTACGGGTCGGCGTTCGCCGACGCCGGTGTCGCACTCCGCCTGATCCTGCCGGGGATCGTCGCGTACAGCGTCGTCGCGGTGCTGTCGCGTTACATCGTCGGACGTGGCCGTCCGGGAACCGGGACCCTGATCCTGCTCTCCGGGCTCGCGATCAACGTGATCGCGAACCTGCTCCTCGTGCCTCGCTTCGGCATCAACGGCGCCGCCGCGTCCTCCTCGATCTCGTACGGCCTCACCGCGATCATGACGCTCGTCGTGTTCCGCCGACTGTCCGGGCGCGGCGTGACGGAGACGCTCGTGATCCGCGCCTCCGACCTCCGCGTCCTGCGCGGGCTCGCCGGCGCGGTCCGCGCGAGGCTGAGCGGGCGACGAGGCGGCCCGGTCGCCCTCCGCGGCGGCGAGACGGCGGCGCAGATCGTGCTGACCGAGCACGAGCCGGGTGAGGAGCCGTAGCGCGTGGGCATCCGCCTCGTCGTCATCGACGACAACCCGCACGTCCGCTGGGACGGCCGCGTGTACCCCGTCAACGCGACGTTCCATCGGTTCCTCGCCGGCTTCCTCGACCTGCCGGGTTCGCCGGTCTCGTCGATCGTCCAGTGCGTCCCGTTACGGGACGCCCGAGAGGTGCCGCTGACGCTGTCCCTCGACCCCCGCCTCGAGGTGGTGGGCACAGCGCCGTTCGACGGCATCGCCGGCTACCTGCGGCACGCGCCATCGCTGGTTCGAGCGAACGCGCCACTCCTCCGTCGAGCGATCGCATCCGCGGATCTGGCCTGGATCAAGGTTCCGGCGTCCAACGCGCTGCTCGCCGCATGGCTCGCGAGTCGCGCGGGCGTGCCGCGGTTCGGCTACGTGGCCGGAAGCGCGTTGGCGGTCGCGCGGGGGCGCGGCCTGGGGTTGCCGGCGCAGGCGGTCGGCTTCGCCTACGACCTCGCCGGGCGTCTGGCCGGCGGGCGGATGCGGATCGTCGTCGGACGGCACCTGGTGAGCGGCCAGGGAGTCGTCACGAGCCTCGTCGAACCGTCGGAGATCCGGGACCGCTCCGGCGAGCCGTGGCCCGCGATCCCCTGGCGACTCCGACTCGGCTGGGCCGGGCGGCTGGCGCCCGGAAAGGGCCTGGAGGGCCTCCTCGGCGCACTGGCGATCCTGGTGCGGGACGAGCTCGAAGGCCATCGCGTCGAGCTCGTGCTGATCGGAGACGGCCCGGCGCGTGCGTCGCTCGAGGGGCGAGCGGAGCGCCTGGGCGTCGCGGACAGGATCCACTGGCTGGGCTACGTCGCCGAACGGGCGACGTACCTGGACGCGCTCGCCTCGTGTGACGCCTTCGTCGTCCCCTCCCCCGCCGAGGGCTTCCCGAAGGTCGTGCTGGACGCGTTGGCCGTCGGGCTTCCGGT
>VBFG01000202.1 GCA_005882635.1 Chloroflexota bacterium
GCCGACGGTCGAGACGAGCGTCGCCCGACCACCCGGACCGAGCGATCCCGGGCCGTCGACGGCTGCACCCAGGCCGAGGAACGTCGATTCGTCGTCGACGACCGTCAGCCCGCCTCGTTCGGAGCGGGCGATCAAGAGGTGGACCGACGTCGAGCCGAGGTCGATCGCGGCACCGGGACGCCGGGACACGTGGGGTCAGGCGGTCCGACGGTGCCGCGGCTCCGGCCGATCAGGCCGTGCCGGTCGAGCCGCTCGAGCCGCCCGTGGATCGTTTGGGGGATCCGGACGTTCGGGCCGAGGATGCGCGTCGTCGGCTCGCCGCTCCCGTCGTTGCCTTGGTCGCTGATCCTGACGGTCGCCGCGCGGACCGGGACTGGAGCCCGCGAATGCCCTCGAGCAGCGCCGACAGCTCCTCGATCTCGTCGCGCGCCTCCGCCAGGCGCGCGGTTCGCTTGTCGCGATTCTTCATCGTCGCCTTCTCGACCCGGCCGACCCGGACGGCTTCGTCGGCGCGGGCGGCCTCGAGCGCGTACTCGAGCCATTCGACGTGTCGGGCCAGGGCCGCCGCCGGCGTGATCGGTTTGCGCGGCCCGGACGCCCCACCCGCCTTGGTCCCCTCCGGGGCGTCGCTCGTGGCGGCCGTCCTGGCTGCCGGCTGATCGGTCATCGTGCCTCCTCGTGGCCCTGCGCACATTCTCGCTCGGACGATCGCGGGAATCTCGGTCGACACGGTTAACAGGCCGTTAACCAGGCCGGAAATGGACGTTCACGCCCGCGGTCGACGCTTGGCCCCGTCACCGAGTCCGCGCACCGGCCGAGCCGGAATGAGCGTCCCCCAGGCGCCCGCCCGGCATCCGACCGCCGCCATGGAGGAGAACATTGAACGTGTCCACGTCCGCGACGAAGCGGCTCGCTGCGTTGGCCCTGCTCACCAGCCTGGGCGCGACCGCTTGCAGCGGTGCCGCCACGCCATCCCCGGCCGCGACGAACCCGGCCCCCGGCGCCACGTCCGGCGCATCCACCGCGCCGGCGACCTCGACCCAGGCGGCGCCCGAGCCGTCGACGAACAGCATCACCCTCCAGGGCGCCGGCGCGACCTTCCCAGCGCCCCTGTACCAGAGCTGGTTCGAGAAGTACAACGGCAGGTACGGCAACGTCCAGATCGACTACCAGGCGAACGGGTCCGGCGCGGGGATCAAGGCGATCACGGAGGGAACCGTCGACTTCGGTGCCTCGGACGCCGCGATGAAGGACGACGAGATCGCGAAGCTGCCGGCCGGCTCGAAGATCGTCCACATCCCGACCGCCCTCGGCGCCGTCGTCGTGATCTACAACCTGCCCGGCATCAGCGAGCTGAACCTCGACTCCGCCAACGTCGCCGGGATCTTCCTCGGCACGATCAAGAAGTGGAACGACCCGGCGATCGCCGCCAACAACAGCGGGGCGACGCTCCCGGACAAGGACATCCTGGTCGTCCACCGGTCGGATGGGTCGGGTACGACGAACGCCTTCACGACCTACCTCGACACCGTCAGCCCCGGTTGGCACAGCAGCATCGGCAAGGGCAAGGAAGTCAACTGGCCGGCCGGCGTCGGCGCGCAGGGCAACGACGGCGTCGCCGGCGGGGTCAAGCAGACGGAAGGAGCCATCCGCTACGTCGAGCTGAACTACGCGACCCAGGCGAGCCTGGCCTCGGCAAAGCTCAAGAACGCCGACGGGCAGTTCGTCGGCGGATCGACCGAGGGCGTCACGGCGGCCGCCCAAGCGGCCGAGTCGAGCTTCCCGGCCGACTTCCGCCAGGCACCGATCATCAACGGGGCAGGAGCCACCACCTACCCGATCGCGTCCTACACCTACCTCCTCGCCTATCTCGACCAGAAGGACGCGGAGAAGGGCAAGACCTTCGTCGCCTTCGCCTACTGGGCGCTGACCGACGGACAGGCGGACGAGCCCGGCCTCGGGTACGCGCCGCTCCCGGCGGCCATCCAGCAGAAGGCGATCGACGAGCTTCACTCCATCACGGCCGGCGCCTCGCCGATCTGGCCGTAGCCCGATCCTCCCACGCGCAGGGGTCGTCGCGGAGCTCGGACCGCGGC
Source organism: Chloroflexota bacterium (assembly GCA_005882635.1). Classification (GTDB taxonomy): domain Bacteria; phylum Chloroflexota; class Limnocylindria; order Limnocylindrales; family CSP1-4; genus CF-46. The sequence goes on from VBFG01000202.1 coordinate 2,097, forward strand.
GACCCCTGGCGCCTCCCATCCCGAGCATCCGAGCATCCGAGCAAC
>VBFG01000203.1 GCA_005882635.1 Chloroflexota bacterium
ACACGCGGTGCCACTTCGTGAATCCCCGTTACGACGAGCTCCACGGCGAGCCCTGCTACCCGTCGATCGCCGAGCTCCCGGAGGTCCCGGACATCGTCGTCGTCGCCCTGAATCCGCTGCGGGCGGCGTCGGTCGTGGCCGACGCGGCCGCCGCCGGCGTGCCCGCGGTGATCGTCCCCGGGGGAGGGGTCGTCGAGGGCGGCGAGGCCGCCGCCCGGATGCAGCGCGAGGTCCGCGAGATCGCCCTCAGTCATGGCATCGCCCTCCTCGGCCCGAACTGCATGGGCCTGTTCGACCTGACGACGAACTCCGCCACGTACATCGGCGACGTCAACCCGTGGCTGCCGCATGGCGGGGTGACCGGGATCGCCCAGTCGGGCTCCGTGACCGATGCCTTCATCCACGCCGGGACGCGGATCGGCTTCTCCCGCGTCATCGGCTGCGGCAGCGAGGTCGTCCTCGACGTCTGCGACTTCCTCGCCTACGCCATCGACGACGACGAGACGCACTCGATCATGCTGTTCGTCGAGGGGTTCAAGCGGCCGGAGCGATTCCTGGCACTGGCCGACCGGGCGCTCGAGCTTGGCAAAGCCGTGATGGCGGTCAAGGTCGGCCGCAGCTCGCAGGCGCAGGCGGCCGCGGTCGCCCACTCGGGCTCGCTCGCGGGCGAAGCGCGCGCGACCGAGGCCGCGCTCCGGGCGGCGGGCGTGATCCTGTGCGACGACCTCGACGCCCTCCTCGAGACGGCCGAGCTCGTCGCCGGTTGCCGGCGCCTCGGCCGGGGCGTCGGGCGCGGTCGATCTGGGGTGGTGACCGTGTCGACCGGTGAGGCGTCGCTGATCGCCGACCTCGCGCCGCGGACGGGCATCGACCTGCCGGACGTTCCTGCCGCCACCCGCGACCGCCTCCTCGAGGCGCTGCCGACGCTCGGCTACATCGGCAACCCGCTGGATCCGTGGGGAGCGACGGACGCGGCCACTGCCTATGAGGCCGCGTTCACCGCCTTCGCGGAGAGCGGGGCGTACGACGTCCTCGCGGCGGTCTATGACTTCCCATACCGCTCGCTGCCGTCGGAGGTCGAGACCGCCCTCGAGATCATCGCCCCACTGGTCCGCGCGACGGCAGACCGACCCGACCTCATGCCGGTCTTCGTCTCGCTCACGTCCGGCGAGCCGACGCCGGAGATCGCCGACGCGCTCCGTGGTGCCGGTGGCATCCCACTGCTTCGGGGAACCGTCGAAGCCTTTACCGCGATCGCCGCGGTGGCTCGCTGGGAGGCCACCCGGGATCGTCGCCGTGCCGGCCGCGCACGGCGGGCAGAGTGGCCTTCCATCGCCGCCGAACGAACGTTCGTTGGGCACGACATCGTGATCGATCCGGCATCGCCGATCGCGTCGCGCGTCTCTCCGGAACGCGAGAGCCTCGAGCGCGTCGCGCGAATGGGCATCCCGACCGTTCGAGCCGAGCTCGTCGCGACAGCCGACGATGCCGCCGCGGCGGCGAGCCGTATCGGGTTCCCGGCCATCGTCAAGGTCGACGCGGCCGGCCTCGCCCACAAGTCCGACGTCGGAGCCGTCCGTCTGGGGCTCCCTGACCCCGACGCGGTCCGGGCAGCCGCGCGCGATCTTCTGGCGTTGACCTTGCCGGCCGGTGCGCGACGACGGGGCCTCGTCGTCGCAGCCGAGATGGCCGGGATCGAGCTCATCGTCGGAGCCCGACGCGACCCGTCGTTCGGGCCGGTCGTCCTCGTCGGCCTGGGCGGCGTCCTGGCGGAGGCGATCGACGACGTGGCCGTCCGTCTCGCACCGCTGGATGCGGAGGAGGCCTCGTCGATGCTTGACGAGCTGCGCGGTCGCGCCGTGCTCGCCGGTGTTCGGGGTCGACCCGGCATCGATCGGGACGCGATCGTCGCGGCGATCGTCGCTCTCGGCGCGGCGATGGTCGCCGAACCGACCCTCCTCGAGGTCGACCTGAACCCGGTCATCTCCGGGCCGAGTGGGACCGCGGCCGTGGACGCACTCGTCGTGGAGGCGGTGCGGTGACGGCGGAAGACCGGCTCGTCCTCCGCGAGGCGGCCCCGTGGGGCGTTCGCCTGACGCTCAACCGGCCGGCCAAGCTCAACGCCCTGTCGGCGAAGCTGCGGGACGAGCTGGCCGCCGCCGTCGCCGAGGCGGCCGACGACGACCACGTCCGGGTGATCGCGATCGCCGGGGCCGGCCGGGCGTTCTGCGCCGGCTACGACCTGGCCGAAGCCGCCCCAGCGACGGCCTGGGGCTGGCGCGACGTCCTGGCCCGCGACGTCGAGGCGACGCTCGCCATCTGGTCCTGCCCGAAGCCGGTGATCGCCCAGGTCCACGGCTTCGCGCTCGCCGGCGGGCTCGAGCTGGCGATGGCCTGCGATCTGATCGTCGCCGCCGACGACGCCCAGCTCGGAGAGCCAGAGATCCGCTTCGGGTCCGCGCCGGTGACGCTGCTGATGCCGTTCGTCGTCGGCCAGAAGAAGACGCGCGAGCTGCTGATGACCGGTGATCTCATCGGTGCCGCCGAAGCGGAGCGGATCGGCCTCGTCAACCGCGTCGTCCCGGGCGACCGGCTCGCCGCGGAGGTCGACGCGCTCGCCGATCGCCTCGCCCGGGTCCCGCCCGACGTCATGGCCCCGACGAAACAGATGCTCAACCGAGCGATGGACGCCGCCGGGTTCAGCGCGGCGGTGGAGATGGGCCTCGATCTCCAGTCATTCGTGAACATGAGCGAGACGGCCCGTCAGTTCGACGCGATCGTCCGCAGCGAGGGGCTGAAGGCGGCCCTCGCCTGGCGCGATCG
>VBFG01000207.1 GCA_005882635.1 Chloroflexota bacterium
GATCTCATCGGTGCCGCCGAAGCGAAGCGGATCGGCCTCGTCAACCGCGTCGTCCCGGGCGACCGGCTCGCCGCGGAGGTCGACGCGCTCGGCGATCGCCTCGCCCGGGTCCCGCCCGACGTCATGGCCCCGACGAAACAGATGCTCAACCGAGCGATGGACGCCGCCGGGTTCAGCGCGGCGGTGGAGATGGGCCTCGATCTCCAATCGTTCGTGAATATGAGCGACACGGCCCGCCAGTTCGACGCGATCGTCCGCAGCGAGGGGCTGAAGGCGGCCCTCGCCTGGCGCGATCGACGCTACGACGAGCGGCTCGCGGACGCCGGCCGGCCCGGCGAGATGTCGCGTCCGAGCGGCCCGACGTAGGACCAAGGTACGGGTTCGGCTGGTTCCGAGGTCCCGTAGCGTCCTACGCCTCGCGGCCCGTTAAATCGCTGTAGAACGGCGTCACCCGTTCTGAACGGCGTCATCCGTTCGGGCACCGCGAGTCCCACGCCCGATCGGCCGCCACGCCTGAGGGGGCGTGAGGGGCCGGCAAAGGTTGCCGTCCCAGGGGCCTCGTACGGGAAAGGGACTCATCGACATGGATCCACAAGTCACCGACGATCGCAGCGCCCGCCGCCGCCGGCGTCGGCGCGGGATCGTCGCGCTGCTCGCGACCGTCTCGCTGCTGACGATCGGCGCGGGCTCGGTCTCGCTCGCGCAGTTCACCGATAGCACGACCTCGACCTGGTCGTTCACCACGGGCACGATCGACATCAGCACGAACCCGGCCGTGTTGACCTCGATCACCGCGATGATGCCGGGCGACACGAACACCCAGGCGCTCACCGTGACGAACGCAGGGACGGCCGACCTTCGCTACGCAATGTCGACCGTCGCGACCAACGCTCTCGGCACGCAGCTCCAGCTGACGATCAAGACGCAGGACGGCGGCGGTGGCTGCGCGGCCTTCACCGGCACCAGCGTCCTCGCCGCCACGACGCTCAACGGCGCCGCGGTCGGCAGCTCGGCCCAGGGCGCGCAGGCCGGCGACCGCAACCTCGCCGCCGGGGCGAGCGAAGTGCTCTGCTTCCGGGTGAGCCTCGCCCTCACGACCGGCAACGCATACCAGGGCGTGAGCTCTGCCGCGACGTTCACCTTCGACGCCGAGCAGACCGCGAACAACCCGTAACCCACGACTCACCGGCTGCGCCACCGGCTGCGGCTCGTCCAATGGGCGGGCCGCAGCTCGGTCGATCCGCCGAGGCAATGCCCGTCATCGGATCCGACCGAATGCCTCGAGGAAGCGCCATGAGGACCCGCGCGAACGTCACGACGTGGCTCCGCCGGCTCGTCGACGTCACCCTGGCGACGCTGATCGTCGTCGTCCTCCTCGCGGTCGCCCTTGGCAAGCTGGTGCCCTTGACCGGGGGCCGGTCGATCATCATCGGCGGGAGCTCGATGGAGCCGGCGATCCACCTCGGCTCGACGGTCGTGGTCTTCCCCGTCGAGCCGGCCGAGCTCCGGGTCGGCGACGTGGTCTCCATCAAGCTCGAGGAGTCCAGGGCGACGTTCACCCATCGGATCGTGGCGATCGTCGATCGACCGGACGGTCGCTGGATCAGGACGAAGGGTGACGCCAACGCCGATCCCGACCCGACACTGGTGCCGGCGACGACGGTCATCGGACGGGTCGAGCTGTCTGTGCCGTTGATCGGCTACCTGCTCGTGCTGCTGTCGACGGTGCTCGGGGTACTCTTCGTGGTCGGGATCGGGGCGACGCTGCTCGCGATCGCCTGGCTGCTCGACAGTATGGAGATCGACCCGCGGGCGGTCGTCGCCTCGGCGCCGGCGCGGTCGCCGAACGTCGGCTCCATCGGGCTCGTGCCGGCCAGCGGATCGATGGCGGCGCAGCTCGTCGCCCCCGGCACGCGGACGCCGCTCACGCGGGATCCCGCCGCCCGCCCAAGCTCGACGACGATCCGCGAGCATCTCCAGCGCAGCCGCGCCGTCCGGAACCGTCGGGCTCGATGGCTCTCCCGTCATCAGCGCGACGCGCGAGTGGGCTGAACGTGCGTCGCGGGCGCCGGCTCGCCGCGACCCTGCTGGCCGTGGCCTTCGCCCTGCCGATCGCCGGCGCCGGACCAGGTGCCGGCGCGGCCAGCGGCGCCGGTCCCGACGTCTCGATCGCCCGCCTGACGGATGCCGCGACGACGACCCAGTCGATCACCACGGACACCCTGGACCCGCCGACGGCGCTGGCGGCGACCGGAGGCCTGACCGCGGCCCTCGCCTGGACGGCCACGGTCGACACCTATGCGACGGGCTACAACGTCGCCAGGGCGACGGTCTCCGGCGGGCCGTACTCCGTCGTGTCGACGGTCAGCCCGCGGACGATCGTGGCGACGACCGACGCGCCGACGGCGAGCGGGACGTACTACTACGTGCTCCAGAGCTACTTCCAGAGCTGGACGAGCGCGAACAGCAACCAGACGTCGGCCGTCGTCACGCTCGCCCAGACCGCGACCGGCTTCAAGAGCTGCACG
>VBFG01000206.1 GCA_005882635.1 Chloroflexota bacterium
TCGCGCGTGCCGAGGAGGAACAGCGTGTTCAGGGCGATGAACCCGAGGCGGAAGGTCCCGGCCGACGCGAGCTCGACGTCGAGCAGATCCGCCTGAACGAACTCCAGCCGGGCCGCCACGTCCGGACCGACCGCCGCCAGGAAGCGCTCGGCCCGCTCGAGCATTGCCGGATCGAGATCGACTGCGGTCACCTCGAAGCCGGTGAGGGCGAGCGGGACGGCCAGCCGTCCGGTCCCGGTCCCGAGCTCGAGGACGGGGCCTCCGGTCCGGCGAGCGAGGGCCACGTACAGGTCGAGGTCGCCTGGATCCTCGATCAGGTCGACGTCGTACAGGCGGGCGAGTGCGATGGCCTCCTCGGAGGCGTCAGCCACGGCCGGCCCCGGCGCCCGGGCCCTCGGCGGCGCCGGGGCTCTCGGCGGCGCGCTCGGTGTCGGGCGAGCCGCGCCAGCGGACGGTTCGGCCGGCCTGGCGCTTGACGGCGAGGGCGCTGATCGCCTCGAGCGCGGCCCGGTTGGCGATCATCGACGTCGTCTCGGCGTGGTCGTACGGCGGGGCGACCTCGACGATGTCCATCGCGGCCAGCTCGACCCGCCCGACGATCCGGCGGATCGCCCGCAGCAGCTCCCGGCTCAGGAACCCGCCCGGCTCGGGGGTGCCGGTCCCGGGCGCGAGCCCCGGATCGACGACGTCGATGTCGAGGCTGAGGTAGATCGCGTCCGGGCCGTCGAGGGCCTCGGCGATGGCATCGTCGATGACGGCCTCGGCGCCACGCTCCTCGACCTCGGTCATGAAGTGGTAGCGGAGCCCGTGGGCCTGCATCCACTCGAAGGTCTCGACCGGCGGCCAGTAGCCGCGCAGCCCGACCTGGACGAAGTTCCGGCCGTCGACCGCGCCGGACTCGATCAGCCGCCGCATCGGTGTCCCGTGGCCGGCGAGGACGCCCCAGTCGTCGTTGGCCGTGTCCGCGTGGGCATCGAAGTGGACGATCCCGATGCTGCCCGGCCGGCGGACCTCGGCGATGGCGGTCGCGCTCGGCCAGGTGATCGAGTGGTCGCCGCCGAGGACGATCGGGATCGCTCCGGTCTCCGCGACTTCGCGGACCTTGCGGTGGATGAGGGCGTGGCCGCGCTCGATCCAGGCCGGGATGATGTTCGCGTCGCCGGCGTCGACGACGGTCAGGACCTCGAACGGCTCGATCCCGAGCTGGAGCGAATGGATCGAGCCGGACGTGTACTGGGCCTCGCGGATCGCCCGCGGCCCGAACCGCGCACCGGGGCGGTGGCTGACCGCATCGTCGAACGGCGCCCCGATGATCGCTACGTCGACGTTCCGTGCCCGCAACTCGGCCGGGTCGGTGATCCATGGCAGGTTCATGAAGGTCGTCGGCCCGACGTAGGTCGGCAGGTCGAAGTCGCTGTAGGTCTCCCAGTCGCGGTCCCAGCCGTTGAGGTGGGCGAAATCGACGGGGCTCGGCGGCTGCGGACGGGGGTCGGTGGGGCGCTCGGCCACAGGGCTCCTCCGGAGACGTCGCGGGCCGCGCTCAGGGCGCCGCCGCGGGCGGGGTCGTCTCACAAGGGGCGCCGCCGGTTCGCCGCCGAGCGTCCAGCGGGGCGCGCCGGGGCCATCCTAGCATCGGGCCGGGAGGCGTCCGGGTCGCGATCGGCACCTCCGGATGGCGGCCGGCGCCGTCCTTGCCCGGGCGTGGCACGATGACGCAGCCGGGGAAGCGACCCCGGTCGATGCCGCTCTCAGCCGGAGGTCGCTCGTGATCCGTCCGTCCCGCGCGCTCATCCCGTCGGCACTGTCGATCACGCTCGCGTTCGCCGCGGTCGTCGCGGCCGGCACGTCGCGGCCGGGAACCCGAGGGCAGGCTGCCGCTCCATCGGCGCCCGCTCCGGCCTCCGCCATGCAACCACGAACCGTGACCCAGCCGACGACGGACGCCTTCGACGCGCGGAAGGTCGCGCTCGGGCTGACGCTGGTCCAGGGCGGCTTCACGGCGCCGCTCCTCGTGACGAGCCCGCGGGATGGCAGTGGCCGGCTCTTCGTGGTCGAACAGGGCGGCCGGATCAAGATCATCAAGAACGGCTCGACGAACGCGACGCCGTTCTTGAACGTCTCGAGCAAGATCACGACCGGCGGCGAGCGGGGGCTCCTCGGGCTGGCCTTCCACCCGGGGTTCGCGACCCACCCCTACGTCTACGTGAACGACACGGACGTCAACGGCAACACGTCGATCACCCGGTACACGGTCGGATCGAACCCCGACGTGGTGGACCCGGCGTCGGCGCTCCACATCGTGACGATCGGCCAGCCGTACGCGAACCACAACGGCGGCAACCTCGCCTTCGGGCCCGATGGCTACCTGTACATCGGCATGGGCGACGGCGGCAGCGCCGGCGATCCGCAGAAC
>VBFG01000211.1 GCA_005882635.1 Chloroflexota bacterium
GCGGCCCAGAAGCTGCGCGCCAACAACATCGAGGTCGTCGTCGTCGACACCGCGGACGAGGCGCGCGACGCCGTGCTCGACCGGATCCCCGAGGGCTCCGAGGTCCACAGCGGCAAGAGCGCCACGCTCGAGGAGATCGGCGTCTTCACCGCGCTCCACGAGCCCGGCCGATATGACGCGATCCGCCCCAAGCTCCAGGCGATGGACCGGGCCACGCAGGGCCGCGAGATGCGCAAGCTCGGTGCCGTGCCGGACACGATCGTGGGCAGCGTCCACGCGATCACCCACGACGGGGCGCTCGTCGCCGCGTCCGCGACGGGCAACCAGCTCGCCGCCTATGCCGGCGGGGCCGGTCGCGTGATCCTCGTTGTCGGGAGCCAGAAGCTCGTCCCCGACCTCGACGCGGCGTTCCGTCGGATCCGCGAAGTGGTCTTCCCCTACGAGGACGCCCGCGTCCGGGCGACGCTCGGCGTCGGCACGAAGCTCGAGAAGGTCCTCGTGACCTTCGGCGAGTGGACCGAGGGCCGGACGACCGTGATCCTCGTCCGCGAGCCGGTCGGCGTCTGAGGAACCCGCGGGCCCACCAGACGCGATCTCTTGGTCAGGTCGCGGGCCCGTCCCGGCGGACCGTCCAGCGCGCAGTGTGCGTCAGCGCCTCCTCGACCGTTCGATCGCAGTTGATGCACGCCATCGGGTAACCCGCGGCGCGCAGCAGCGCCTCAGCGTGAGCCGCCGCCTTGGGGCCGTTGATCGTCAGGCCCTCTGCGCGAACCTGGTCGCGCGCCGCCTCGACCGCGCGGACGAACGCGGGGTCATCCCACGGCTCGATCCGGATTCGGAGATCGACGCCTGTGGCCATCGTGGCACCTCCGGACCGACGATACGACGATCGTCGATCCGACGCCGCGGGGAGGTCGCAGGTCAGCCGGTCACGCTCGCGACGAGCGACTGCGCCTCGTCGAGCAGCCGGGCGAGGTGCTCCTCGCCGCGGAAGCTCTCGGCGTAGACCTTCGCCACGTTCTCCGTCCCGGATGGGCGGGCGGCGAACCAGCCGTTCGCGGTCACGACCTTCAGGCCGCCGATCGGCGCATCGTTGCCCGGAGCCCGGGTCAGAATCGCGGTGATCTCGTCGCCCGCAAGGCTCGAGGCGGTCACGTCGGCCGGTGACAGCCGGCCCAGGGCGGCCTTCTGCTCGGGCGTCGCCGGGGCATCGATCCGGCGGTAGGCCGGCGCGCCGAACCGGGCAGTCAGCTCCTCGTACGCGACCCCAGGATCGCGGCCCGTCTTGGCCGTGAGCTCGCAGGCCAGCAGGTCGGCGATGATCCCGTCCTTGTCGGTCGTCCAGACGCTGCCGTCGCGGCGGAGGAACGAGGCGCCGGCACTCTCTTCGCCGCCGAACCCGATCGACCCATCGACGAGCCCGCCGACGAACCACTTGAAGCCGACGGGGACCTCGACGAGGCGCCGTCCCAGGTCGGCCACGACGCGGTCGATCATCGACGACGAGACGAGCGTCTTGCCGACCCCCGTGTCGGTCGACCACGTCCGGGCGCCGCCGAACAGGTAGGCGATCGCGGCGCTCAGGAAGTGGTTCGGGTTGAGCAGCCCCGCCCGCGGCGTGACGACGCCATGACGGTCGGCGTCGGTGTCGTTGCCGAGCGCGACGTCGAACCGGTCACGGAGCGCGATCAGGCCGGCCATCGCCGACGGCGACGACGGATCCATCCGGATCTTGCCGTCCCAGTCGTAGGTCATGAACCCGAATGTCGGGTCGACCCGGTCGTTGACCACGGTCAGGTCCAGGCCGTGACGCTCGGCGATCGCCGCCCAGTACCGAACCGAGGCGCCGCCCATCGGGTCGACGCCGATCCGGAGGCCCGACGCCTTGATCGCGGCGAGGTCGACGACCGACGGCAGGTCGTCGACGTAGCCGCCGAGGAAGTCGTGCATCTCGACGCGCCCGATGACGTCCGCCGCCCGAGGAACGCCGGCCACGCCATCATTGCCGTCCGCCGCGAGCAGGCGGTTCGCCTCGTCCTGGATCCAGCCCGTCACGTCGGTGTCGGCCGGGCCGCCGTTGGGCGGGTTGTACTTGAAGCCGCCGTCATCGGGCGGGTTGTGCGACGGCGTGACGACGATCCCGTCGGCCAGCCCGCGCCCGGCCGCGGCCGGCGCGTCGGACGGCGGAATCCGCCGCCCGCGGTTCGCGACGAGGATCGCATGGGACACCGCCGGGGTCGGCGTGACACCGAGCTCGTCGGACGCGATCCGGACGTCGACCCCGCGAGCGACGAGCACCTCGAGCGCGGTCGCCGTCGCCGGCTCGCTCAGGGCGTGGGTGTCGCGGCCCAGGAAGAGCGGCCCGTCGTAGCCGCGGGAGGAGCGGTAGCGGCAGATCGCCTCGCTGATCGCGAGGATGTGCGGCTCGTTGAACCCGGCACGGAACGCCGAGCCGCGATGGCCGGACGTGCCGAACGCGACGCGTTGGGTCGGGTTCGCGGGATCCGGCGTCATCTCGCGGTAGGCGCGCACCAGCGCGTCGATGTCGACGAGGCTGTTCGGGTCGGCGGGCTGGCCGGCCAGCGGGCTGTTCGCCATCAGCTCCTCGCGACTCCCACGAGCCCACCATAGCCGACATTCGTCCATCCGGGCC
>VBFG01000209.1 GCA_005882635.1 Chloroflexota bacterium
GAGGTCACGGGCGGACCAGTCGTTGAAGATCGTGTAGCCGCCGATGGCCTCTTCGCCGCGGTTCGCCGGCAGGTCGGCGACGGGGGTATCGATGAGGGCCGCCACCTCCAGCTCGTAGTCGAGCTCCGTGGACGCCGCCGGGGCCCAGACCGGGTCGTCCGGGCCGCGGATCTCCGACACGTTGCTGAAGTAGAAGATCGGCAACCGGTACCAGGCATCCGGAACCTCGCCTCCGCGACGTTCCCACATCGTCCGGACGTGACCCTCGAACGCATAGAAATCGCGGAGGCTCGGTGGCCGGAGGATCGGTGGGCCGAACGCCAGGTCCGCAGCAGCAAGCACGGCGTCGTCGTCCTCGTGAGGTACGAAGCCGTCGACCAGCTCGGCCAGCGCCTCGACTCGCAGGCCCCGGGCCAGATGGTCGTCGAGCGTCGTGATCGGCTGGCGGAAGAGGACGCGATCGTGGGCCAGGTTGCGATCGGCGGCGACCGCCCGACGCCGGGCGACCTCGAGATCGATCCAGCCGGTCTCGCCGCCGGCGGGGGCCGCAGCGAGCCGCCACGGCGCGCCGGCGGGGGCGTGATGCTCTCGGACGTGGGCGAACCTCACGACCGCCGGCCACCGGTAGGGATCACCGGCCGAGTGTAGGACCACCCGTTCGGCGGCGGTGCGTGCGTCGATCGGGGGATGCCGCGTCGCACAACGCGATGCCAGCCTGTCGCGGACATGACCGCCCTTCCGCCGGCACCGCGGCGCGACGCGCTCGACCAGTCCGGCGTCGTGATCCTCGTTGGCCTGGTCCGGCTCGTCGCGGTCGTCTCGGTTACGCTCGGTCTTGCCGAGACGGTCGCCGGGATCGCCTTCAACGAACCGCGCTCGGGCGACCTGGGCGTCGTCTCGGTGGCCTACGGTCTCTGGTTGGCGAGCCGCATCGGTCGGCTTCGCGGTCCGGAACTCGAACGGACGATGACCTGGATCGCTACGGCGACACTCGGCATCATCGCCGTGGCGGCGCTCCTCCAGCCCTCGATCGCAACGGCGATGGCCATCGCGTCGCTCCTCCCGGGCGTCATCGTCACCCCGATCGTACCGAGCCGGATCGTCCTTCGGCTGCTGATCGCGGGTGGGCTGGTCGGGGCGTGGAGCGTCGTGACCGCGGCGACCGTGCCCGACACCAATCGCCTGCCGGTCGAGGCCCAGACGGCGATCTCGTTCATCACCCTGGTGCTTGCCTATGCGTTCCTGATCACGTTCCTGTGGGAGGTCAGCCGGCGCTTGAAGGCCAACGCCATGGACCTCCAGAGCGTCATCACGATGTCGGGCGACCTCGCCAAGACGCTGGATCCGCGCCTCGTCGGCGACCGGATCGCCGTCCACATCGCCCGAGCCGTAGGGGCCGACGACTGCGCCCTGAGCTACTGGGATCGGGCGACGAACCGCGTCATCACTCTCGGCTACGAGCCGCCGGAACGTCGAGCGGCCCTCAACGAGACGTACGACGTCGACGACTACCCGGCCACCAGGGATGTGCTCGAGACCCAGACGCCCATGTTGATCGACTCGACGGACCCGGCGGCCGACGCCGACGAGGTCCGCTACCTGACCTCGATCGGCCACCGGTCGATGGCGATGATCCCCCTCGTCGCCGCCGGACGGACGATCGGCCTGATCGAGGTCACGGCCGCCCGCCGCCGGGCGTTCGATGCTCGGGCCGTCGAGCTCGCGACGATGCTCGCCGGCGAGGCGGCTATGGCCCTCGAGAACGCTCGGCTGTACGACCAGATCCGGCACCAGGCGCTCCACGACGGCCTGACCGGCCTCGCCAACCGGGTCCTCTTCCGCGACCGGGTCGAGCACGCGGTCGAGCGCGGTCGACGGTCCGGCGGCCAGCTCGCTCTGCTGTTCATCGACATGGACGACTTCAAGACGCTCAACGACCATCACGGACACGCCCGCGGTGATGAGATCCTGGCCGCGGTCGCCGATCGGCTGGCCGGAGTCCTCCGCCCGGCCGACACGGCGGCGCGCCTCGGCGGCGACGAGTTCGCTGTCCTCCTCGAAGACGTCGCCGGCGAGCCCGACGCCCTGGCGGTCGCGACCCGCATCACGGACTCGTTCCGGCAGCCATTCCTGCTCGGTGGCACGACGATCCGCGTCGCGGCGAGCATCGGCGTGGCCCTGGGCACGGGTGGCGTCGAGCCGGCCGATGAGCTGCTCCGCAACGCCGACGTCGCGATGTACGCCGCGAAGCAGTCGTCCCGCGGCGGGGCGGAGATCTTCCGACCGGGCCTCCGCGACGGCGCAGCAGAGCGGAGCGCCCGGGCGGAACGCCTCCGCGGCGTCGAGCAGCGCGACGAGCTGCGGCTCGACTACCAGCCGATCGTCGAGCTGGCGTCAGGCGCGATCGTCGCCGTCGAGGCGCTCGTCCGCTGGCAACCGCCAGACGGGCCGGTCCTCATGCCGGCCGAGTGGATCGACCTGGCCGAGGAGACCGGCGACATCGTCCCGATCGGCCGCTGGATCCTCCGCGAGGCCTGCCGCCAGGCCCGTGACTGGCAGATCCGGCTCGAACGGCCGGACCTCCGGA
>VBFG01000072.1 GCA_005882635.1 Chloroflexota bacterium
CTCCCGCGGCCGCGACGACGGCCCGGAACCGGGGTGCAGCGCTAGAATGTCCCGCGCCCCGTCCCGTGTCCCGAGGAGGTCCGTGACCCGCTTCCAGAAGCTCGCCGCGGTGACCGTCGTGACAACGATCCTGCTCGTCACGATCGGGGTCATCGTCCGGGCGACCGGCAGCGGTCTGGGCTGTCCCGACTGGCCGCTCTGCCACGGCCAGGTGCTCCCGCCGCTCGACGACGCGAAGGCCTGGATCGAGTGGGTTCACCGGACCATCGCGGTGATCATCGGCTTCGAGGTCATCGGCCTGGCCGTCCTCGCGTTCGTCGATCTCCGCTCGCGACGGGTCCTGCTCGGAGCGACGGTCGTCTCAGTGCTGCTCGTCGGCTTCCAGGCGTGGCTCGGCAAGGAGACGGTTCGGCTGGGCAACTCGGGCGAGTCGGTGACCGCCCACCTCGCCTCGGCGATGGCGCTCGTCGGGCTCCTCGTCTGGATCCTCGCCCGGTCGCTCTACCCGGCGAGGCTGAACGGCACCGGCAGCCAGCGTTTCACCCTCGTCGCCGCGCTCGGCGCAGGCTCCGTCTTCGCGCTCCTGCTGTTCGGGTCGCAGGTGACCGCGACGTCGCAGTGGTACGTCTTCCCGGACTGGCCGCTCATGAACGGGTCGTTGTTCCCGGCCCTGACCGAGGCGAACTCGGCGCACGTCCTCCACCGCTGGGTCGCGGTCATCGTCGGCTTGATCGTCGCCGCGGTGTTCGTGGCGGCGCTACGTCGCCGGCCGCGGACGCGGCCGATCATCCGACTTGCCGCGATCGCCGCGATCCTGTTCCCGATCCAGGCGGTCATCGGCGGTCTCCAGATCCTGACGGGCCTGTCGGGCTGGACCCAGACGCTCCACCTCGCGACCGGGGCGGTCATCTGGGCGCTCCTCGTGGCTCTCGTCGCGGTGTCCTACCTCGAGGCTCGAACTGCTCCCGAGGATGTCGAAGCGGACGCCGGACGTCGCGAACGCGACGTCGCCGACTCGAGGGCGGGTTCGCCGCGGACGACGAAGGACACCGTCCGGGCCTACATCGCGCTGACGAAGCCGCGGATCATCGAGCTGCTCCTGGTCACCACGGTCCCGGCGATGGTCCTCGCGACCCGCTTCGTGCCGGGCGTCCAGCTCGGCCACTGGGCGTGGCTGACGGTCTGGACGCTCGTCGGCGGGACGCTGGCCGCCGGCAGCGCGAACGCGATCAACTGCTACCTCGATCGCGACATCGACGAGCTGATGACGCGGACCAGGCGCCGCCCGCTGCCGGCTCACCAGGTCGACCCGGACCGCGCCGTGGTCTTCGGGCTCGTCCTGGGCGTCGTCGCCTTCGCGGTCCTCGCGTTCTTCGTCAACCTCCTCGCGGCCTTCCTCGGCTTGCTTGCGATCGCGTTCTACGTGGTGGTCTACACGATCCTGCTGAAGCGCTCGACCCCGCAGAACATCGTCATCGGCGGCGCGGCCGGCGCCCTGCCGCCGGTCATCGGCTGGGCGGCCGTCACCGGGAACGTCGGGATCCCGGCGATCCTGCTGTTCGCCCTCGTCTTCTACTGGACGCCGCCGCACTTCTGGGCGCTGTCGCTGCGGATCCGCAAGGACTACGCCGCGGCCGGCGTGCCGATGCTGCCCGTCGTCCGGGGGATCCCTGAGACGACCCGCCAGATCGGCCTGTACGCCGTGCTGATGGTGGCGATCTCGCTTGTCCTCTTCGCGGTCGCCCGGATGGGCCCGATCTATCTCGTCGCCGCGGTCGTCCTGGGCGGGCTGTTCCTCCGCCAGGCATACGGCCTCTGGCGTCGCGGCGATTCGGAGGAGGAGTCGACCGCCGGCGCGATCCGCCTCTATCGCTACTCGATCTCGTACCTGACCCTGCTGTTCGCGGCGATCGCGATCGACGCCATCGTGATGACCGCCCTCGGCTGAGCAGCCTCAGGATCCGTCGCGTTCGGTCGTCGGGCGACTGAACCAGCGGAGGAGGCCGTCCTGCCGGGGTCAATTCGGGCTTGTGGTGACCGAGATCGCGGAGGAGCGGGCCCGAACGGGTCCTCCTTCGGCCGTTCGGTCGTCGGGCGACCGAAACGGCGTCGGCCGGAAGCGTGCCTGGCGTCAGGATCCGTCGCTCAGCCAGGCGCACGACCCGCTCACGCCACCGAGGCGCGTGCACAGTCCCGCCGCACCGGCCCGCATGACGAGGTCGTGATTGGCCTTGAAGATCGGACGGGCGAGGGGGGCGAAGACGTTCATCCACCACCGCGTCGTCCGGACGTTCCAGTCGTAGCGGGCGACCGTGATCCCGCCGGCCTCCTCCGTCAGGGTCCAGACGCCGGTTCCCTCGAGCTCGCCCGATGCGCTGCCGGCGAGCGTCCGCGGCCGGACGTTGTTCGTGACCCGGAGATCGAACGACAGCGTGTACGGAAGCGAACCCTTGAACGTGTAGCGGCGGACGCCGCCGAGCCCGGCGTTCGGCTCTCCCGGGCTGACCTCCTCGACGGCCGCCACCGTCGACCACCATTCGGGCCAGTGGAGGGAGTCGGCGATCGCGTCGTAGACGGCCTCGATCGGCGCGTGGTGGCGCCAGATCGTGACGAACGAGTAGTCGGCCATGGGCGTCCAGGGTGTCGATCCGGCCGGATCGTTTCCAGTAGATGCGTGGCTGTCGCTCCGCTGGATCACTGTCACACTCCACGCAGATGGATCTCCATTTCCTGGGCGGCGCGACGACCGTGACCGGCTCCCAGTACCTGCTCGACACCGGGCGGGCCCGCGTCCTCGTCGACTGTGGCCTCTTCCAGGGCAGCCCGAACGAGGCCATTCGCAACCGGGTGCCCCTGGCCTATGACCCGGCGACGATCGACATCCTGCTCCTCACCCACGCCCACCTGGACCACTGCGGGCTGATCCCGCACCTCGTCAACGAGGGCTACCGAGGACGGATCATCGCGACCCGCGGCACGTGCGAGCTGGCGGAGCTGGTGCTCCTCGACTCGGGGAAGCTGCAGGAGGAGTTCGCGAAGCGCGAGGCGCGCTGGGAGAAGCGGCATCCGGAGCTCGTCGCCGCCGACGATGCGAAGGAGCTCGCCGAGTACCAGGAGGCCCTCGACGTCGCGGCGGGGAAGATCCCCGCGCCGCCGCCGAAGGAGCACGTCGACGACGCGCCACCACCCCCCACGACCCACGCGGGAGCCGCGGAGCGCGCCGCGGCGGGCAGCGAGGCGGGTCCTGTTGCCCCTGACGCGGCCACGGTGACGTCGGCCGCCGTGTCGGAAGAGGTTCTGGTCGCGATCGCCGGGGGGGCGTCGCCGGCGCTGCCGGCGTTCCGCGGGGGCGGCGATCCCGACATTGATGTCGAGGCCGACCTCCGCGCCCAGCCGCCCCACGTCCAGGTCGACCTCGACGCGCCGCTCTACACGGCCCGCGACGCCGAGCGGGCCGTCCAGCAGTTCGATGCGATCGACTACGACCAGGAACGCGAGGTGGCGCCCGGGGTTCACGCGACCTTCTTCGACGCGGGCCACATCCTGGGGTCGGCGATGATCCGCGTCCGGGTCGAGGCGGCCGGCGCCGCCGGGCCTGGGCCGGCGCGGGAGACGACGATCGTGTTCTCCGGCGACCTGGGCCGTCCCCACACACCCATCATCCGGGACCCGACCGTGCAGACGATCGCAGACTACGTCCTGATCGAGTCGACGTACGGCGGCCGCGAGCATGAGCCGGAGGACGAGGCGATCCGGATCCTCGCCGAGACGGTCCGGATGGTGAGCGACGCGAGTGGCGTGCTCCTCGTCCCGTCGTTCGCGATCGGGCGGACCCAGGAGATCGTCTACGCGCTCGATCGCCTGCTCGAGGACGGGAAGATCCCACTCCTGCCGCTCTATCTCGACTCGCCGATGGCGTCGAAGGCTTCGGACATCTACCGCCGGCACGCCGACTATTTCGACGACGACACGCGACGGCTGCTCGAGAGCGGCGACACGCCCCTCGACTACCCGAACCAGACCGAGACGCGCGACGTGAAGGACTCGCAGGCGATCGCGCAGGCTCAGCGGCCGTACATGATCGTGGCGTCGAACGGGATGCTGACCGGCGGGCGGGTCCTGGGCCACCTGCGGAACCTGATCGACGATCCGGCCGCGACGCTCCTGTTCGTCGGGTACCAGGGCGAGGGCACGCTGGGCGCGCATCTCCAGGCCGGTGCGACGACGGTCATGCTGGACGGCCAGGTCCGGCAGGTCCGCTGCAAGGTCCGCTCGATCAGCGGCTTCAGCGCGCATGCCGACGAGGGCGAGCTGCTCGACTGGCTCCGCCACTTCGTCGACGGTCGACGGCCCGGCGACGCTGGCTTCCCGCGGACGGTCTTCCTCGTCCACGGCGATCCGCAGGCCCAGATCGTCATGGAGCCGAAGGTCCAGGCCCTCGGCTTCACGACGAGGATCCCGCGCTGGCGCGAGGTCGTGACGCTCGGTTGATCCGGACCCTTCCCGAGCGGCCGACGCGAGCCTATTGGGCCCGAAGAGCGACCAGCCAGCCCGCCCACTCGCGGCCCGAGCTGAACGCCCAGGTCTTCGGCCCGCTCGGGCCGGCCACGGCCTGGGCGCCGTCGGCCAACTCGTGACGCTTCCCGCCGAGGTCCCAAGCCTCGACCAGGCCAGCCGGTGAGCCGATCGTGATCGTGGCATTTGACGAGTTGATCCCGATGCACCCGACGAGCATTGCTCGGTCCGTTACGGTCGTGACACCCGGCACGGTGCCCGCCGTGGCCGCGGCGCCCGTGGCCGACGTTGCCGCGACATCGATCGGGTTGAGCGTGTTCACGCCCGTGTAGCGAGAGATCCCGGCCGCGTTGGTCACGGCCGAGCTGAGCGTCCACGCGTAGCTTGGTGGTTCGCTCGGGCCGGCCACGTGGTAGTAGCCCAGGACCTTGGGGTTCGCGAGCGCCGTGACTGTCGCGATCGGGCTCCAGCCCGCGGGGACGCCGGCGCCGGAAACGCCGCCACCGTTGAGGGTGAGGCATGCGACGAGGACGTCACCCGACACGACGCCTGCCGGTGCAGGGATCGTGATCAGGTTCGTGGCGGTCGTGTTGACGACCGTGCCGACCCCGGCCCGCTGGATCTGCCCGCTCGGAGGCGGTGGTAGCTGCGTCGTCACGGTCGCCGACGCGCTGTAGCCCGAGACGTTGCCCTCGTTGTCCCGAGCTCTTACGCGGTACGTGTACGTCGTGCCCGCGACCACCGTCGTATCGGTGAACGACGTGGTCGTGCTGCTGCCGAGCCAGGCGCCGTCCCGGTAGACCTCGTAGCGGGTCACGGCCGCGTTGTCGGTGCTTGTCGGCCACGTCAGGTCGACCTGGGTCCCTGTCGGGGCCGTGGCGACGGGCGTCCCCGGCACGCTCGGCGGTGTCGTATCTGCGGGCGGTGCGGCGCGGAAGAGCCCGTCCATCGAGCGCGCCGCCGCGTCGTTCGCGGTCAGTGTCGGGAGCGACCAGCTGGTCTCCAGCGTGCGCAGGAACGAATAGTGGTCGGACGTGGTCGCGAACACGCTGTGGGGCCGAACGGAAGGGCCGTAGAACAGTGCCGCGACACGATTGGCGTTGCCCGGCGTGCCCGAGTCCTCGTCGAACGTGATGATCAGGAGCGAGTTGCCAGCCAGCCAGGCGGGCGAGTCCAGGATCGCCGGGACGGTGCGGCGCAGCCATTCGTCTCCCGTCGCAATTGAGCAGTCGTGCATGTTGTTGCAGTTGTCGGGGATGACGATGGCCAGGCTCGGCGTGCCTGACGCCGTTCCGAGGTCCACCGCCAGGTCAGCCAGCGGCCGCACGCCGGCCGCGCACCCGGGGGCATCGGTCCGGATGTCGTCGAAGTAGACGAAGGGATTGTGGTGGACGCGGTACGAGCCGGAGCTCGTGGTTCGGCACGGTTCCGGCATGCCGTCGAAGTACCCCCGCCACGTGAGCCCGTCAGCCTCGAGCCGATCCGCCAGGTTCGGAGCCGCGAAGGAGCAGCCGAGATCCGCGGGCAGGCAGTCCGTCGTGATCCCGAACGTGTCGCCGCCGATCAGCGCCAGGTAGTTCGGCAAGCTTGGGTGGGCCAGGGCGTGATAGTCGGTCGCGGAGGCGCCTTCGCCCGCCAGGAAGTTCAGGTATGGCGCCTCGGCCGAGCCGATGATCTGGCCGTAGTCGCGGTTCTCCTCCACGATGACGAAGACGTGATCGAGGCGCGGCACGGCCGGACCCGGGGGCGGAGTCGGCGTCGGCGTGGGCGTGGGCCCAGGTGTCGGCGTCGGTGTGGGACCAGGGGTCGGTGTCGATGTCGGAGTCGGAGTCGGAGTCGGCGTCGGTGTCGGGGTTGGCGTCGTGCTCGGTCGCAACGCGACCAGCCAGCCCGCCCAGGCGCGGGCCTTGTTGAAGGTCCAGGTCTTCGAGCCGCTGGGCCCGGCCACGGCCTGCACGCCGTCCGCGAGCTCGTGCCGCTTGCCCGCGATGTCCCATGCCTGGGTCATCCCCACCGGAGATCCGATGGTCATCGAGGTCGCGCTCGAGTTGATGCTCACGCACCCCGTCAGCATGGCGTTGGCGGTCGTCGTCGTGACCCCCGGCAGGGTGCCGCTCGTCGCAGCCGGACCGCTGGCTGTCGTTGCGGTGACATCGAGCGGCGTCACCGAATCGACGCCGGAGTACCGCGCGATCCCGGCGCCGTTCGCGACAGCGGAGATGAGCGTCCATTGATATGTGGCCGGCTCCGCGGTCCCGGCGACGCGGTAGTAACCAAAGACACGCGGGCTCGAGATCTCCGTCACGGTGGCGATGGCCGACCAGCCCGCTGGGACCGTCGCCACGGCGCCACCGTTCAAAGCCAGACACGCCACGAGGACATCGCCGACCGTCGTCCCGACAGGCTTGGCGACGCTGACGGTGCTGGAGCTATTGCCGTTCACGACCGTGCTGACGGACTCGCGCACGATCGACGATTGCGCCGCCACGATGAACGGGACCAGCGGTGGGAGCAGGGCCGCTAGCACCGCCACGCCAATGAGAGCGGCCCGCCGTCGGCGGTGCAGGGAGGTGCGCGCGTGCGGCGTCGTCACGCGATGTTCCCCACCTCTGCCACCTCGCCCAATCGCCGAGCCTTGGGCACCTGCCAAGCTGCGGCGATCCCGCCTAGCCGGGAGTTCTGGCCCCAGGGCCAGCCTACGCCGGGCCGTCGACTTGTCAAACCTCGGTGATCCCGCCGAGGAGTGTTCCGCAATATGAGACTCCGGTTCGCCTGATGGGACATCGGAGGCAATGGATTCCGGCCGCCGGACAATCGGACGGATGGCCGAGCGGACGATCCTGACCGCCGACGAGCTCGCCTCGGTCCGCCAGCCCTATCGAGCCGCCCGACTCCTGCCGCGCCGCGTCTACCACGACCCGGCGATCCACGACTGGGAGCGAGAGCAGTTCCTTCGTCGCGACTGGGTGATCGTCGGACGGGAGGCAGAGGCGCCACAGCCCGGCACCTACTTCACGGCCGAGCTCGACGACGAGCCACTCCTGATCATCCACGGGCGCGACGGGGAGCTCCGGGCCTTCTACAACGTCTGCCGGCACCGCGGCACCGCCGTCGTCGAGGAGCCGTGCGGCAAGGCGGTCCGCTTCCAGTGTCCCTACCACGCGTGGATCTACGACCTCGAGGGAAGGCTCGTCCGGGCCAAGCACACCGACGACCTCGAGGACTTCAGCTTCGACGACTTCGGACTCAACAGCGTCCGGCTCGAAACGTGGCAGGGATTCGTCTTCGTGAACCTCGACCCGGCGGCAGCACCGCTCGCCGCTCAGCTGGGTGACCTCGTCGAACGCTTCGAGCGGTTCGACTTCGCCGCGCTGCGGCCGGCCCGACGGATCACCTACGACGTCGCCGCGAACTGGAAGTTCGTCGCCGAGAACTACTCGGAGTGCTACCACTGTCCGGGTCTCCATCCGCACCTCAACAAGCTGACGCCGTACGACGTCGGTGGCGAATACGAGCCGAACGGGGCCTGGCAGGGCGGCTGGATGGAGCTGATCGCCGGCGCCGAGACGATGGCTCTCGACGGCGGCATGGGATCCCGTTGCGGCCGGCCCGCGATGTCCGGGATGACCGCCCAGGATGAGCGCCGGATCGACTACTACATCGTTTGGCCGACGACCCTCCTGTCGATCCACCCCGACTACCTGCTCGTCCACTACCTGACCCTCGACGGGCCGTCCCGGACGCAGATCGTCTGCGACTTCCTGTTCCCCGAGTCGACGATCGCGATGCCCGATTTCGATCCGTCGGACGCGATCGCGTTCTGGGACCTGACGAACAGCCAGGACTGGCACGTCTGCGAGCTGCAGCAACGCGGCACGCGGTCGCGGTCGTGGGTCTCCGGGCGCTACTCGAGCTTGGAGGAATCGGTCCACGCGTTCGACCAGATGGTCGCCGACCGCTATGCGGGCGATGGCGTTGTTAGCCCCCGAACGACGCACCAGCGCAAGGACGTTTCTCCGGACCGTGCCACCGCCGCGGCCCCGCCCGAGGCGTCACGCAACGGCCACGGCACCTCGAACGGGCGCGTCGCGGTCCGAGCCGCGGCCCGGGCGAAGGCCACCGTCGGGGCTCAGCCGACAGTCGGCACAGCGGAGGATCCGGAGTGAGCACCGCCACCCGCGAGGTCGCCGAAGGCGCCACGTCGTCGATGCTCTACTTCGGGCCATGGTATCGCCGCTCGCCCTTCTTCGAGAAGACGCTCGAAGCCCGGTCGAGGAGCACTGGGCACTGCTGAACGGCGTCAGGCTGTGGGACGTCGGTGTGGAGCGGATCGTCGAGATCACCGGGCCCGATGCGTTCGAGTTCACGAACCGCCTGACCTGCCGCGACCTGACGAAATGCGCGGTGGGCCAGGGCAGTACGTCCTGATCACGGCCGAGGATGGCGGCATCGTCAACGACCCGGTCCTGCTGCGGGTCGAGGAGAACCGCTGGTGGCTCGCTCTCGCGGATAGCGACGCGGGCCTGTGGGCGCGCGGCGCTGCGGTCTACTCCGGCCTCGACGTCACGGTCCGCGAGCCGGACGTCCATCCCGTCCAGGTCCAGGGCCCGAAGTCGAAGGACGTGATCCGGACGTTGTTCGGCGACGCGGTCGCCGACCTGCGCTCCTGTTGGACGGCGGAGGCGTCGGTCGACGGCATTCCGGTCGTCGTCAGCCGGACCCGCTGGACGGGCGAGGTCGGCTACGAGGTCTATCTCCGGGATGGCGCCCGTGGCGGCGACCTGTGGGACCGGATCATGGAGGCCGGCCGGCCGCACGACATCCGGCCGATCGCGCCGTGCGAGGCGCGGCGGATCGAGGCGGGGATCTTCAACTACGGCTCGGACATGACGATCGAGAACAACCCGTTCGAGGTGTCCGGGCTGGAGCGCCTCGTCGAGCCGCAGGAGGCGAACTACATCGGCAAGGCGGCCCTCGAACGGATCCGGGTCGAGGGCGTGTCGCGCAAGCTCGTCGGGCTGGAGGTCGATGGCGCCGCGCTCCCGTTCGAGATCGCCGAGAAGCGCCCGGCGCTCCACCGCGGCGAGCCGGTCGGAATCGTGACGGATCTGATCTGGTCGCCCCGCCTCGAGCGGAACGTCGGCTACGTCTGGGTGCCGATCGAGCTCGCCGAGCCCGGCAACGACCTCGAGATCCGCGGGCCCGACGGCTCCCGGGCGTTCGGCCGAACGGCGGCGCTGCCGTTCATCGACCCGAAGAAGCAGGTCCCGCTGGGCTGACGGACTTCTCGAGGGTCAGGCCGCCGGGCGTCCTCGACGGCGAGCCGGCCGCGATTCGTGCGGAACGCGCCGAGGCGCCACGCGATGAACAGGGCGATCGAGACGACCGCCACGATGATCGACGAGATCGCGTTGATCTGGGGCGTGACCCCCGAACTTGATCGAGCAGTAGATGAAGATCGGCAGCGTGGTCGAGCCGACGCCGGCGTTGAACGAGGTCACCACGAGGTCGTCCAACGAG
>VBFG01000210.1 GCA_005882635.1 Chloroflexota bacterium
AGCGCGAATGGGATGAGCGCGAGGGCCGGAACGATCGTCGTCCCGACGACCAGCGCCCAGCGCGCCGTCGATCCGATCTCGGCGCGGACCGCGGCGAGCGCGAGGGCGCCCGCCAGGAACAGGACCACGGTCGCGACCGCGATCACCACCGCCACCGGATACGGGGCGATCTGGGCAACGACGACCCCGGCAGCGATCAGTCCGACGACGGCCAGGATGGCTCGACCCCGACGGATCGCATAGTCGCCGGGCAGGCCGACCGTCATCGCCAGCAACGACAGCCCGAGGAACGTTCCGCTGAGGGATGAGCTGCCCGACGCGTCCACGGCCACGGTCGCCGCGATCCATGTCGCGCCGACGGCGAGGACCGCGAGACCGGGCAGCCGCCAGGTCCACGGGATCACCGCCGACCCGACCTGTGGATGGACGTGTGCATCGACGGCGCCGACGACGAGGTCGAGCGCATCGCGGAACGACGGGCGCCGCTGGTCGAGGAGGTCGATCACCTCGGCCTCGTAGCGATCGCGCCAGGCCCGCGGGTACAGCCGCACGAGTGCCTTCATCCCTGTGTCCCTCCGGGCGCGGTCCCCGCCTCGCCCAGACGATACCCCGGCCGGCCCTCGCCGTTTCGCGCCGCTTCGATCAGCCCGCGTCGCTCCAACCGGGCGATCGCCGCGTAGAGCGTCCCCGGACCGACCGGGCCGTCGAGCGAGCGCACGTCGTCGAACAGCAGGGCCACGGTGCGCGGGCCGTCGTGGAGCGCGACGAGGACGAGCCTCGCCGGCTCCGCGAACCGTCCGAACCGCCGCGCGTCGATCATCGTCAGTCGGCCACGATCACGCCGCAGGCGATCCGCCCACCGCTCCCACCGTTGGTCGCATCGGTGACCTGGTCGTCCTCGTTGGCGTGGATGATGAAGGCGCTCCCGACGGCGCCGGATGTCGTGTCGAACAGGGTCGTCGGGCCGTCGGTGAGCGTGACCCGGTCCGTTGTCGCGTCCAGGTGCGCAATGCCTTCAGTGTTGACGATCAGGTTCGGGAGATCGCCGGCATGGGCGCCGGCTGGGTTCAGGAGCCCGTGTTGCCGCGTCAGCGGGTTGTAGTGACCGCCGGCCGCGGCGAACGTCGGAGCGCACGCCGCAACGGAATGGATGTGGATCCCGTGAAGGCCGGGGGTCAGGCCCGAGACGTGGACATTGACGTGAACCAGGCCCGTGCCGTCCTCGACGAGCTTCGCCCAGCCGATGACGGCACCGCCGGCGTCGACGAAGCTCGCGCTCGCCTGTCGAGCGCCGCTGCCCGCTGCCGACGTTCCGACGAACGCCGCCGTCATGGCGAGGAGTGCCCCGAACGCCCCGATCGCCGGGACGAGCTTTCGGCTCGCTGCCATCGCATCACCCTCCAATGCTCGCATGCTGATATACCATCTGTCGATATATCGTCTGGCGATATATTGTCCCGGGCATGGCTGGGTGTCAAGGGTGGGGCCGGGATTTCTTGATGGAGGCGCCGCTACAATCCCGGCGATGTCCACCTCTCCCCGATGGGCCGGCGCGGCGGACCTGGTGCGCGTCTCCGACGGCCGTCGACCGCGTCCCGAGATCGTGTCGCTCCCGCCTGCCGCCATGCCGACGATCGACGAGCTGTTCACGTTCATGCGCGACGCGGAGCTGCGGTTCGACACACTGCGGATGCGGATCGAGGAGCGGTCGTTCACGGCCGACGGCGAGCACCTGGTCGTCAACGAGGTCGTCCTGCGGCATCCGGACGACGCGCGGGTCACGACCGTGGCCGGACAGGGGCCGCGCGGCAACTACGACGTCTGGATCTCGGATGGCGAGCGCGTCCGGACGTACAGCAGCATCCACCGCTTCGGCACCGACCGACCCGTCCGGCGAACGCTCGTCGGTGTGAGCGGCGACGAGGGTCGCGACCTGCCGGGCCCGTCGCGGGTCTACCGGCCGCTGACGGCCCTGCCGATGGAGACCCTGCCCGACACGTTCATCCACCCGGCCGGCTACTGCCAGAACGTCCTCGCGACCGGGGCATGCCGGGTGGTCGAGGCCGGCAGCGTCGCCGACCGGGAGACGATCATCGTGGAATGCGACCACCCGCGGACGATCGAGATGGCCGCGGACCGTCCAGACTTCCGGATCCGGCTGGCGGTCGACCGCGCCGACGGCGTGATCCTCCGGCTCGAGGAGTCGATGGGGGGCGTGGTGACGCGAGACGCGCGGGCGACCGAGTTCTCGCCGGACGCCCCTCTGGCACCGAACGCCTTCGACTTCGTCTTCCCGACCGGGACAACGATGCTCTACTGAGGGCTGACTCCCGGCATTGAGCCGGCCGAACCGGCGTCCGCGCCTGCCAGGCGCCGTTCCCCTACGGCCGTGCCGAGGTCGGCAGCAAGATCGACACTCGCCGCCCGATTTCGGAGGCAGCCGCGCTCACCCATGGTGGTTTCGCGCCTCGGAGGCGCGCCGGCACCCAGGCCTGCAGTGACCCCCTCCGCCGTGCGCCTGAGAGGCGCGAGCCCGACGCCACCCGCCCACCCATTGCGATCCTCAGCAGAACGCCCGGCCGGTGGCCGGGCGTTCGTCAAGGACGGCGCGGACCGGTCAGGCCTCGGCCATCTCCAGATCGCGTTCGATGGCGGCCAGCTCTTCGGCCGATCCCTGCACCTTTGGTCCCTTGAACCAGT
>VBFG01000122.1 GCA_005882635.1 Chloroflexota bacterium
GATCGACCGGAAGGCCGGCACCGCCGCCTCCGCCTGCTTGACGGGCAGGTCGATGGCCCTGGCGTCCACGCCACGTCTCACGAGCCCGCGGACATGCCCGGCCATGCTGGCCGCCGACCCGCTGGCGCCGTGGGCGACATAGAATCGGATCGCCATCGCGACAGGGTATCCGGCAGCCGGGACGCCGAGGACCCCTGACCCGATCGGATGAGACCGCTGGCCCGGTCGAGCCATGTCGGTGCCCCGCCGCACCGCCCAAGGTTGACCGGTCCGCTGAGGAACCACGCCTGGCCATGGTCTCGCACCGCCGTCGCGCCCGTCCGCTCGCCGTCCGTCTCGTGGCCGCGCTCGTCCTCGTGCTGTCGACGGCGGGAAGCGCGCCCGATCTCGCTGCCGCCGTGTGGGCGCCATCGGCCCACGGCGATCTGACGTTCTACGGCCGCGGCTATGGCCACGGCGTCGGCATGTCTCAGTACGGCGCACGCGGCCGAGCCATCGCCGGCCAGTTGGCGCCGGCAATCCTCGCCCACTACTACGCCGGCACGGCGCTGGGACAGCGCAACCCGGCGACCGTCGTCCGGGTCCTGGTGATGACCGGCTTCGCGGCGACCGCGGCGAAGCCCGCCACCATCACGGGACGCGGCGGCGCCTGGACGATCGACGGGATCGCCGGAACGTTCCCCAAGGACGCCCGGCTAACGCTCGCTCCGACCAACCCGGGAGCGACCACCTGGAACCTCAAGGTCATCTCCCCGACCGGCTCCGTGCTCGCAACGGCCACGGTCAGCAAGGCGGTGATCGCCCGACCGGCGAGCACGGCCACCTACCTCGAGCTCAGCTCCAAGACCTCGACGGCCAACCTGTATCGCGGGTACCTCCGGGTCCGCCTGACGACGACCGTAATGGTCGTCAACCACGTCGGTGTCGACCTCTACCTGCGCGGCGTCGTGCCGGCCGAGATGCCGTCGAGCTGGCCGGTCGAGGCGCTGAAGGCCCAGGCGATCGCGGCTCGGTCCTACGCCCTCTACCGGATCCATCCGTCGACGGGCACGTATGACCTGTACGACGACACCCGCTCCCAGGTCTATCGGGGACGGCGGGCCGAGGCGTCCGCGACGAACGCCGCGATCTTCGCGACGAGCGGTCGGGTGCTCCTGAACGGGACCGCGCTCGTGAACGCGCTGTACCACTCTGCCGACGGCGGCTGGACCGAGAACAACGAGTACGTCTTCGTGAGCTCGACGGGGTCGATCGTGGCCGGCGCCGTGTCCTACCTGCGGGGGTCGAGCGACCGAGCCCCGGACGGGACGTCGTACGATGCCGCGTCGCGCTACGCGACCTGGAGCACGGCGACCTACACGCGGGCCGCCCTGTCGTCGATCCTGGCCAAGGACTCGCGAACGAACGTCGGGACGCTGAGCGGGATCGACCTGTCGGACCGCGGCGTGTCGGGCCGCCTGATCCGGGTCGTCCTGACGGGCAGCCTCGGGACGAAGACCGTCTCGGGGTCCGTGTTCGTCGCCGCCTTCAACGCCGGGCGGCCGGCGACCGATCCGCCGATGCGGAACACGCTCTTCAACACAGCCCCGATCCCCTGAGCGGCGGACCATCTCGGGCGGGTATCGTCGCCATCGTGACATCGACTGGCTTCGATCAGGATGTTCCGCGCTGCTGGTGGTCAGGCGCCGCGGCGACCGCACCGGATTCGCTGATGGTCCGGTACCACGACGAGGAGTGGGGCACGCCCTGCCACGACGACGTCGAGCTGTTCGAGCGGCTCGCCCTCGAGTCGTTCCAGGCGGGCCTGTCGTGGTCGACGATCCTACGCAAACGCGACGGCTTCCGAGCCGCCTTCCGTGGGTTCGATCCGGCCGTGGTCGCGTCGTTCGGCCCGGCCGACGTCGAGCGCCTGATGGCCGACGCGTCGATCGTCCGGAACCGGGCGAAGATCGACGCCACCATCGGCAACGCGCAAGTCTGGCTGGCGATCGCGCACGAGCTCGGTTCCGTGGATGCCTACCTCGAGAGGATGGTCCCTGGGCCGCCGTCGCCCCTCGACCCGAGCACGCAGCCCGGCGAGATCCCTGCCTCGACCCCTGAGTCCGATGCGCTGTCGGCGGATCTTCGGCGACGCGGCTGCCGGTTCGTCGGATCGACGATCGTGTACGCGTTCATGCAGAGCGTCGGCCTGGTCGACGATCACCTGCCAGGCTGCTTCCGGTACCGCGGATCGTCGTGACACGCTAGCTGTCACGGACCGCGCGCATCGTGCCGCGCATGATCACCATCGAATGCACCTGGTGTGACGCGGAGCTGGCCCTGAACGACCTCGACGCGACGAGCGTCGACTGCCCGGACTGCCGGATCACCGTCGAGATCGCCCCGGATCCCGAGCCGCTCGCCATCGCGGCCTGACGCCGGTTGCTCCATCCCGCGCCGCGGTCGCCGCGGGCCGCCGCGGAGTTGCGATACTGCCGTCTGCGGTCGGTCCGACCGTGGAGCGGAGGGTTGCATGGACGCGCGGAAGTACGGTGCCGAGCTGGTGGGCACCTTCATCCTCGTCTCGATCGGATCGTTGTCGATCGCAGCGGCGGGCGCGATGAACGTCTCGCCGTTGGTCGTGGCGCCGTTCGGGTTCGGGCTGGGGTTGCTCGCCGCGATCCAGGCGGTCGGTCACGTGTCGGGCGGCCACTTCAACCCGGCGGTCACCCTCGGCGCGCTCCTGGACCGTCGGATCGACCCGATCAATGCCCTCGGCTACGTCGTGGCCCAGGTGATCGGGGCCATCGCCGGGTCGGTCGTGCTGCTGTTCGTTGCCAGCCAGGCGGCCGTGCAGGGAACCGCCAGCGCGTTCCCCGACGGCAGGATGCTCCAGGCCGTGGTGGTGGAGATCCTCCTGACCGCGGTCTTCCTGCTCGTCATCCTGACGGTGACCAAGCGCGCGCCCGGCCAGGCGGCGTTCACCATCCCGCTGACGCTGACGGCGATCCATTTCGCCGGGATTCCGTTCAGCGGCGCATCCGTCAACCCGGCCCGATCGCTGGCTCCGGCCCTGGTCGGCGGGACGCTCGACGCCAACATCGTCGTGTGGATCGTCGGGCCGTTGATCGGCGCCGCGGCGGGCTGGGCGATCTACCGGGCGCTCGAGGAGTCGTCGGCGATCTGATCGGTCGGCGACAGACCTCCCCGCCGCCGTGGAGCGCGGCCGCAAGACCGCCGCCATGCCGGCGCAATCCGTCCTGAGCGGTCGACATCGCAATCGGAACGTCGGCCGGCGCATCGTCGGCCGATGGATGGATCGATGCTCCAGAGCGCCGGCCTCATCGCCCTCGCCGTGGCGATGATCCTGACCATCTACGACCTCCGGGCTTCGCTGGCCCCGGAGACCTGCCCCGAATGCCCCCACTGCCGCGCCCGGGAGGAGGCGGACCGGCGCGTGCAGGAGGAGCTGGCTCGCGAATACGCACGCAGGAACGGGCTCGACCAGGACGACGAGCGCCACCTCGACTGAGGCGCCCTCTGGGCTTGGGCGGCCTGGGACGGAGGCGCCTCCTCAGCGGAGGCGCGGCCTCAGCGCTCCAATTCGGTGAATCTGCGGGCGTTGCCCATCCCGGGCCACGCCCGGGCCTGCGTGTTCGCCAGGAGCTGGCGGATGTGGTTCCGGTCGTGGAACACCCACTCGTTGAGCAGATCCGAGACCGTGACCCGGCCGACCAACGAGTGGACTGCCGAGCGATCGAGCGCGTCCGGGCCGAGTCCGACCACCATCTCGATTGCCTCGTCCCGGCCCGCGCGGAATTCGTCGATGATCGCCGCGACAGGAAGCTCCCAGTCACGGCGCGCGGCGGCGACCGCTTCCTGATCCCAGCCCGGCTCGGCGACGCCGTCCTCGGCGAGGATCCGGCGGATCCGGCCGGCGAAGCCCCGCCGGTCGGCCTCGATCAGGTGGCCGACGCACTCGTTGGCGGACCACTCGTCGGGCGTCGGCTTCCAGCCGGCAAGCTGGTCGCCGAGCGCGGTCAGCTCCCGAATGACGTGGTCGCGAGCCACGCCCAGGAAGACCGCGACCTCGACAGGGGCCAGCGGGGCGAGACCGGCGGTCTCGGTGACATCGGTCGGGTCGAAGCCCATCAGGTTGCCGCGCCGGCCGGTGCCGCGGAGCCCGGGACGACGGTCCCCTGCTCGGTCGTCCGGACCTGGACGACCGGCAGGTCCCGCCCGCCTTCGACGAGCCAGCACGCCGCCTGCTGGCCATCGCCGATGTCGAAGAGCGGCGGCTCCTCGACGCGACACCGATCGAAGGCGTAGGGACAGCGTGGATGGAACCGGCAGCCGGTCGGGACGTGGGCCGCGTCCGGCGTCTCGCCGACGAGGATCGTCCGCCGAGCCCGCTCCCCCGGCGTCGGCGGATCCGGCGACGGGGCGACCGACACGAGCGCCTGGGTGTACGGGTTGTGGGGCGACCGGATCACCCGCTCGGCCGGACCGATCTCCATGATCTTGCCGAGGTACATGACCGCGATCCGGTCGGCAATCACCCAGGCGAGCGACAGGTCGTGGGTGATGAACAGGTAGGTCAGGCCGCGCTCGGCGCGCAGGTCGAGCATGAGCCGAAGCAGCTCGGTCCGGATCGACACGTCGAGCATCGACACCGGCTCGTCGGCGACGATCAGCTCCGGATTCATCACGAGCGCCCCCGCGATGACGACCCGTTGGCGCTGGCCGCCGGACAGCTCGTGTGGGTAGCGAAAGGCGAAGTCGGCCGCGGGCCGGAGGCCCGCGGCCTCGAGCGCCTCCATCACCCGCCGCTCCCGCTCGCTCGCCGAGCCGATGCCGTTCACGACGAGCGGCTCCATGACGAAGTCGTGGACCGTGTGCTTCGGGTTCAGCGTCTCGTACGGGTCCTGGAAGATGAGCTGGACCCGGCGGCGGTACTCGCGAAGCGCGGATGTCCCCCACAGCGTCGACACGTGCTGGCCGTCGAACGTCAGCCGGCCGGCGGTCTGCCGGGTCAGCTTGACGATGACCCGGCCGGTCGTCGTCTTGCCGCTGCCGGACTCGCCGACGAGGGCCAGGACCTCGCCGCGCCGCAGGGTCAGGTCGATCCCGTCGACCGCCCGGACTACGCCCGTCTGCCGCCGCAGGATCGTGTCGAGCAGCCCGCCGCGGATCGCGAAGTGGACCTTCAGGCCTTCGATCCGGTACAGGTCGCGGCCGGACCGCTCCGACTCGGTCATGCCGGCTCGATCCGCCTCGGTCATGCCGGCGGCACCTCGATCGGCGGCAGCTCGGGCGGGGCCTCGACCAGCGGGACGCTCGGGCCGATGGCGTTCGGCGGCGGCGTCGTGACCTGCTGCCCATCGCTGCCCGGCGGGTAGAGATGGCAGGCGACCCGGACGCTGCCGAACGTGACCTCGGGCGGCACGACTTCGGAGCAGACCGGCATCGCGAACGGACAGCGTGGGTGGAAGCGGCAGCCGGGCGGCGGTGTCCGGAGGTCCGGCGGGGATCCGGCGATCACATCCAGCGTTCGGCGGTCCGCCCGGATGTTCGGGAACGCGGCCAGCAGCTTCTGGGTGTACGGGTGCCGCGGCCGGCGGAAGACCTCGCCGACGGGGCCCTCCTCCGCGACCCGCCCGGCGTACATGATCAGCACCCGATCGCACGTCTCGGCGACGACCGACAGGTCGTGGGTGATGAGGATCAGCGACAGGCCGAGCTTGTGGCGGAGGTCCTCGAGCAGCTGCAGGATCTGCGCCTGGACCATGACGTCGAGGGCGGTCGTCGGCTCGTCGCCGATGACGATCGCCGGATCGCAGGCGAGGGCCATCGCGATCATCGCCCGCTGGCGCATCCCACCGGACAGCTCGTGGGGGTAGGCCGCACCGCGCTGGCGCGGGATGCCGACGAGCTCGAGCAGCTCGCGGGCCCGGGCGCGGGCGGTCGCCTTCGATTCGCCGAGCCGCTGCTCGATCGGTTCCGCGATCTGGTCCACGACGCGACGGACGGGATTCAGCGCGTTCATCGCCCCCTGGAACACGATCGAGACCTCGCGCCAGCGGTAGCGCCGGAGCTGGTTCTCGGTCTTCTTGACGAGGTCGATCCCCATGAGGTTGACCTCGCCCCCGGCGATCCGGCCGTTGCGCGGCAGGATGCGCACGATCGACAGGGCCGTCGTCGTCTTGCCGCAGCCCGACTCGCCGACGATCCCGAGCGCCTCGCCGTAGTCGAGCCGGAAGCTGACGCCGTCGACCGCCCGGACCGTGCCGCTCTCGAGGCTGAACCACGTCTTGAGGTCGCGCACCTCGAGGAGCGGCGCGCCGGGACGCGCCTGCTTCGGAGGCGCCCACTTGCGCCGTCCCCTGATCGCCACGGCGGCGGCAACGGCCGCCGAACGACGGGATGCTTCCGCGTCGGCGCCGCTCTCGCCCGACTCGCCGGCCGCCACCGCCAGGTCGTCGGCACGGGCCGCATCGGCGATCGAGGCGTCGCGGGAGGCGGCGAGATCACGCGGGTCGATGCTCACCGGTCGGTCTCGGGCGTCACCGGCGGACGCCGGCGCGCGGGTTCAGGACGTCGTCGAGCGCGTTGCCGACGAGCGTGAAGGCAAGGACGACGAGGACGACGCAGGCGGCCGGCGGCAGGATGTACCACCAGGCGCCGAGCCCCGGCGCCCCCGTGGCCTGGGCCAGGTTCAGGATCTGACCCCACGACGGCTGGAAGGGGTCGCCGAGTCCGATGAACGACAGCGTCGTCTCCGTGAAGACGGCGGTCGCGAAGGTCAGGACCGACTGGGCGACGATCAGGTTCACGACGTTCGGGAAGATGTGCCGGCGCATGATCCGGCCGGAGCCGCTTCCGATGACCCGGGCGCGGTCCACGAACATCCGCTCCTTCACCGACAGGACCTGGCTGCGGATGATCCGCGCCGTCGTCGCCCACGACGTGATGCCGATCACGGCGACGATCACGAGCAGGGTCGCCTTGATGCCCAGGAACTCGGCGTCGGTGCCGATGATCTCGAGGAGCACCGGGGCGAGGATGATCGCCAGCACGAACGTCGGCAGGACGAGGAAGAAGTCCGTGAGCCGCATGAGCGCCGTGTCCGCCCAGCCGCCGAGATAGCCGGCGACGATCCCGATCACCGCTCCGAAGAAGATCGTGATCAGCGTCGCGAGAAGGCCGATCGTCATCGAGATCCGGGCGCCGTGGATCGTCAGGTTCAGCATGTCGCGGCCGAGCTCATCGGTGCCGAGCACGTGGGCGGAGCTCGGCGGATCGAGCGGCAGACCCGTTGCGCTGACGGCCGTCTCGAGCGGGCCGACGAACAGCCCGGGCGCGATCGCAACGACGGCGAACACGAGGAGGACCAGGACACCGACGAGCCCGTCGCGACGACGGAGGAACCGACGCGCGAAGTCCCGCGCTCCGCGAAGGCGAAGACGCCAGGCCTCGCGGCGGGCGTTCGGGACGGCGACGACGGTCGACGCGGTCACGACCGGACCCGTGGGTCAAGCAGCCCGTAGACGACGTCGGCGACGAGGTTCGCCAGCACCACGGCGACGGACAACAGGAGGAACACCCCCTGCAGGACCGGATAGTCGCGGGCCGACAGCGCGGTCACGGTCAACGAGCCGAGGCCGGGCCAGTTGAAGACGATCTCCGCGGTGATCGCGCCGGCGACCACGTACCCGAGGTTGATCGCGATGATCGTGACCATCGGCAGGAGCGCGTTCGGGAGCGCGTGCGAGCGGAGCTGGCGGACATCGCTGATGCCCTTCGCCCGGGCCGTCGTCATGTAGTCCTCGGACCGCGTCTCGAGGATCGCCGACCGCATGATGATCGAGTAGCTCCCGATCAGGCCTAGGGCCACGGTCACGAGTGGCAGCACCAGGTGGCGGCCCAGGTCGACCAGCTGCCCGATCGGGTCGGTCGGCCGCCCCCCGACCGACGTCATCCCGGATGTCGGGAACCAGTGCAGACCCGCGGCGAAGATGATGATCAAGGGCATGCCGATCACGAAGTACGGCATGGAGTAGAGGATCAGGCTGATCCCGGACCCGACCCGATCGACGACGCCACCCCGTTTCCACCCGGCGTACGCGCCGATCGACAGCCCGATCGTGATCGCGACGAGCTCACCAAGCCCGATGAGGAGGACCGTCGGCCACAACGAATCGGCGATGACGTCGACGACGGGCTTGCCCTGGAACTTGAGCGAATAGCCGAGATCGCCGGTTGCGGTCGACGCGATGTAGTCGACAAGCTGATCGGGGATGAGGGGCCGGTCCAGGCCCCAGCGCGCCCGGACGGCCTCGAGCTGTTCCTGGGTGATGTGCGGATTGCGGAGAAGGATCCGTTCCGGCGACCCCGGCATCGCCCGGAACAGCAGGAAGTTCAGGATGACG
Source organism: Chloroflexota bacterium (assembly GCA_005882635.1). Classification (GTDB taxonomy): domain Bacteria; phylum Chloroflexota; class Limnocylindria; order Limnocylindrales; family CSP1-4; genus CF-46. The sequence continues at coordinate 8,409 of VBFG01000122.1, forward strand.
ATCGCGACGATCGTCAGGGCTGCCTGACTCAGCTTTCGGCCGAGGTAGCGAGAGCCCACGCCGTGACGCCGTCAGCCGAGCGGGGTCAGGCCGCCGCCCGGCGGCCCGACCTCGTCCCGATCATTCCTCCTCCGTGCCTCCGGTCCGCCGCCGGTTGGCCAGGATCAATCCGCCGACGATCGCGAGCGCGACGATGACGCCGATGACGATCAGGGCCGTGTTCGAACCGCTGGACGTGTTCGTGGTGTCCGCCGGAGCGGACGACGCGCCGGGGCTGGCCGCGGCACCGGAGGCGCCCGGCGCAGCGCTGGCCTCGGCCGGCGGCTGCGACGGTGCCGCGGTCGCGTCCGTCAGGACCGTGTAGTTGAGCGTGCCGTACGAGAAGAACGGCGTGCCGTTGGAGGGCATGTTGACCCAGCCGGCGAACTTGTCCGTCCGGTAGGCCGCCAGGTTGGCGTCGTAGTACAGGATGTCGTACGGGGCCTGGTCGTAGATCAGGTTCTGCATCTGGGCGAGGAGCTGGTGCCGGGCGTCGGCCGACGGCGCCTTCAGCTGCTGGTCGTACAGCTTGTCGTACTCGGGATTGCAGTAGAGGCTGTCCGATGTCCCGCCGATCGCGTCGCAGCGGAAGATCTGGAGCAGGGCGTTCGGATCGGGATTGCCCGACCATCCCCACAGCTCGATGTCGTACTTGGCCAGATTCGCCTTCGGATCGCCGCCTTCGGGCGGGAGCAGGAGGGAGGTCAGGGTGTCGGAGTCGTAGACCGTCGTGGACAGCTTGATCCCGAGCTGGCCGTACCACTCCTTGATGAACGCGGCGGCTTTCGGATAGTTCTCGTCGGAGTCCGGCATGACGAGCCGGAGGCTGATCGGCTTGCCCTCCTTGTCGAGCCGGTTGCCGCTGCTGTCGAGCTTGTAGCCGGCGGCGTCGAGGAGCGACTTCGCCTTCTCGATGTCGAAGGCTCGGGGCTTGTCCGGCGTGACATGCCACTGGCCGAGGACCGGGGGCACGATCGTGTCGCCCGGGTCGCCGAACCCACCGAGGACCCGGTCGATCAGCGTCTTGTGATCGACGGCGTAGCCGAGGGCATCGCGGAACGCCGCGTCCTGGAGCGCCTTCGTCGACGCCCCGCCGCCGGGGATGGTCTTGCCGGTCCCGGTGCCGTAGGTGTTGAACGCGAGCTGCGTCCAGCCGTTGGCGGCGCCGACGACCGTCTTGACGTTGGTCTCGCTCTGGAGGGCCTTGAGCTGCTGGGCGTTCGGGTCGCGGGCATAGTCGAGCTCGCCTGACTTCAAGGATTGGACCATCGTGTCGGGCGTCTTGAAGAACTGGATGACGACCTCGTCCTCGAAGCCTTTCGGACCCCAGTAGTTCGGGTTCCGGACGAAGCGGGCGAACTGGCTCGTCTTCCATTCCGCCAGCGTGTATGGGCCCGTTCCGACGAGCGGCGCGGTGAACTTCGCGTCGCCCATGGTCTTGTACGTCTCCTTGCTCCATATGTGCTTGGGCAGGATCGGCACGTACGTCTGGAAGACGCGGTCGGACTGGTCGTCCGTGGTGACGATCATCGTCTCCGGATCGGGGCAATCGACCTTGGTGACACCGGCGTCCTTGACGTTCGGATCGATGTAGCCGAGGCCAACGTTCGTGTCGGCCTTGATCGCGTCGAGGCTGAGCTGCCACGAGAAGCAGGCGTCGGCGGAGGTCGCGGGCTGGCCGTCGGACCACTTCATCCCGGTCCGGATGTGGAACTTGACGTCATGCGCCTCACGCGTCCACGAGTCGGCGAAGCCGGGGATCGGCTCGGCGTTCTCGCCGAAGTCGGTCAGCAGGTTGTAGGTCAGGGCGAAGGCCTCGAACCCGACGACCTCGACAGTCGCATACGGGTTGATCGAGTCGAGGTCCTGCGTCGTCCCGACGCGGAGGACGACCGGGTCGGCGGCAGCGGCCGGAGCCGCGGCGCCGGGCAACAGAGCGGCGAAGACGAGCGCGAGGGCGGCCAGCGCCCGACCGGCGCGGCCTCGCATGGGCGAACGCATCGACATCTCCTCCTCATGCAGCGCCCGCGCCCGATGACGCGAGCCCGCGAGCCACGACCTCCTCCCCGCGAAGGTGCCGGGAGAATGGCACGGCGCCATGCGTGCCTGCAAGCACGACCCATCCCGCGCGCCTCGATTCAGTCGGACGTCACCACCTCCTCCACGACGAGCGTCCCCGCGTCCGCGTCGAGCGTCGCCAGGGCGCCGAACGGAACGGTGGCGTGGTGCTTGTTGTGCCCGATCGGCAGGCCGAAGATCAGCGGCAGCCCGAGCGGGGCGAGGATGTCCTCGACCATGTCCTCCGCGGAGAGCTCGGCGATCCCGCCGGACCACTTCGTCTTGATGTCGCCGATCACGATGCCGCGGGCTCCCTCGAACAGCCCCGCATTGCGGAGATGGGTCAGGATCCCATCGAGGACATAGCCCTCCAGCTCGATCTCCTCCAGGACCACGATGCGGCCGCGGAAGTCGGGCTGGAGCCGCGTCCCGATGGCGCTCGCGAGGAGACCGGCACAGCCACCGCTCAGTCGGCCGGAGGTCCGACCGCCGACCACCGTTCGCACGTATGGGTCGTCCGGATTGGGTCCGATCGGCCCGAACGGCTCGTCGCTGAACAGAGCCCGCCTGAGATGGTCCTTCGAAAAGGGCGTCGTCTCCGCGTCGCCGACGCCCGTGGCGCCGTTCGAGTAGAAGCTGATGACGTTGCCCCAGCGCTGCTGGGCGAGGTGAAGGGTCGTCAGGTCGCTGTATCCGCACAGGGCCTTTGGATCCGCGGCAAATGCCGCCTCGTCCAGGAGCCTGATCAGGCGCGGCGTTCCATACCCGCCCCGGAGACACACCACCGCCTTGACCTCCGGGTCACGGAGCATCGCGTGGAGGTCGGCCGCGCGATCGGCGTCCCGGCCGGCCATGTAGCCGTGCCGATCGTTGACGTGGTCGCCGAGCCTCACCCGGAGCCCCCACGCCTCGAGGCCGGCGACGCCGCGGAGCAGCTCGCTGCGGTTCTCCCAGCTGCTCGCAGGCGCGCAGATCCCCACCGTGTCGCCCGGTCGCAGGCGGCGCGGCTTGCGCGGCGCGTCGTCGTCCCTGCCCTTGGTCATCGAACGCTCATACGAGGAAGCTCGTCGCGGGGTTCGCTTCGAGCAGGATCGGCCGGTCGATCGCGAAGTGTCCGAGCTCGCCTGCGGACGGCGTCGAGCCGTCGATCGCCAGCTCGCTGAGGATCCGTCCGAGGACCGACGCGAACTTGTAGGCGTGGGCCGACCCGAGGGCGACGAGGACGCCGGGGTGGTCGGGCAGCCGGTCGACCACGAAGTCGCGGTCCGGCGTCATCGTGTAGAGGCAGGTCTTCGTGAGGATCTCGGGACCGAGCTGGCCGGGCAGGTGGCGCGCCAGGAAGTCCGTCAGCCGGGCGAATCCGACCTCGTCCCGGTCGAAGGTGCGGGTCTCGGGCGTCACCTCCGCGCCTCCGACATCCTCGGCCGACTTCGGGCCCGCCTCGCCATATGTCGGAAAGCCGTAGAACGACGGGTCGTCCATCCAGATCCAGATCGGGAACCGATCGAGGGCGAACGCGGCGGGATCCGGCACAGCGAAATAGGTCACCTGGGACTGGATGATCGTCAGCGGCAGGCGGCGGTCGAACCACGCCAGCAGATCGTTCGTCCAGGCGTCCGCGGCGAGGATGACGCGCGGCGCTCGGTGGGTCGCACCGCCGTCAAGATCGACCTCGACCGTGCCATCGCCGACGTCCCGTAGCCGTGTCACCGGGGAGTGCTCGAGGAGCGTCGCGCCGTGGCCGCGGGCGAGCCGCTGGTGGGTGGCGTTGCCCCGGTTCGGGTCGGCAATCCCGGCGTCGGCCTGGAACAGGCCGATGTGCTCGTCGCCGAGTCGCCACTGCGGCCAGCGGCGAACGATCTCCGGGCCGTCGAGGGCCTCGAACGGCACGCCTTCGGCGGTCATCGCCGCCGCGTAATCGGCGATCGGGATCGCGCCGTCGCGCGGCCCGACATCGAGACCGCCGGTTCGAGTCAGGATCCGCGTCCCGCTGTCGGCCTCGACCTCGGCCCACGTCGCGTAGGCCCGGCGGGCGAGCCGGACATAATCGGGCCGGTGGTAGGACAGGCGGATGATCCGGCTGTGGTCCTGGCCGGCGCCCCGGTGATGACCGAGCTCGAACTGCTCGAGGCCCAGGACGCGATCGCCGAGCCGCCGGCTGAGCCAGTAGGCCGCGCCGGAGCCGATCGCGCCAAGACCCACGACGATCGCGTCCCACTCCTGCCGCACGGCCGCGATGCCAGCCGGGTTCACCTCGCGCTCGTGTCGTGGTCCCGCCGCTCGACGAGCTCCACGCGCCCGCCGATCTCGACGGTCCCGTCGGGCTGCGGCCGGACGAGGATCTCCGACCCGACACCCTGCCGGATGGTCAGGTCGCGACCGAGGTCGCCGCCCATGGCCACGGCCGCCGCGCCGGTCGCCTCGTCCTCGGCGATCCCCAAGTCCGTCGGGAAGTAGCGGGCGCGCACGACGCCCCCGGCCTCGTCGATCCATGCCCAGACGTAGATGCCCGGCTCGCCCATGTGGGGAGGTACGAACTCATCGACCGCCTCCGGCGACGCCAGGCGATCCCGCCGGAACGAGTGGATCCATGCCGGGTCGGCGCGGACCCAGGTCCCCTCGGCGTCGTGTCGGAAGCGCACCTCGCCGGCCGGCGGCCGCAGGATCGTCGCCGGAGCCCCGGTCTCGTGGAACAGCCACGCCGTTCCCACCGTTGGATGGCCGGCGAACGGCAGCTCGGCCGCCGGCGTGAAGATCCGGATCGCGCCCTCGGCCGCGTCGTCGACGAAGACCGTCTCCGAGAAGCCGAGATCGGCGGCCATGGCCTGGCGCCGCTCCGGCGCGACTCGCGACCCGTCGAGGAACACGCCGAGCGGGTTGCCGCCGCGTCCGTCCGGCCCGACGAACACACGCAGCACGGTGAGCTCGCTCACGGTCGGGCCCCGCCCGCGCGCTCGAGGGCGACGGCGTGGAGGCCCATGATCGACATGGCGTCGGTGATCTCGCCCGACGCGATCATCGCCAGCGCGTCGGTGATGGGCACCCAGCGGATCGCCAGGTCCTCCGTGGCATCCGGAGTCGCGGTCCCGTGCTCGCGGGCCCGGGCGGCGAACAGGACCCCGGCCTCATCGCTGATCGAGTTCGACAGGTGGAATCGGCAGAGCTCGCGCCAGCCGTCGGCCTCGACCCCGGTCTCCTCGCGCAGCTCGCGACGGGCGCCGTCGAGCGCCGATTCGCCGTCGGGCACGCCGCCCTCCGGGAGCTCCCAGGAGTACGCATCGAGCGTGTACCGGTGTTGGCCGACCAGCAGGACCCGGTCCTCGTCGTCGAGGACGACGGCGCCGACGGCGAGGTTCGCGAAGTGGACGACGCCATAGATGCCGGCGCTGCCATCCGGTCGGTCGACGTCGTCGTGCCAGACGGTGATCCAGTCGTTCGTGTACGCCTCGCGACGGGCGTGGCGTCGCCAGGGACCGATGGCGACGGCGACGGTTTGTGTGGGCTGGTCCGGCACGGACGCCATCGTCGCACGGCCCGGGCGGCACGGTCGCCCGGTGCCGTCCAGCGACCTATCCTCGCCGCGTGCAGGCTGCCTCGGACGCGGAACGGGCACGGCCCGCGAGCCAACCGATCCACTCGGTGGCGGCGCTCCGCGACGTCCGCATCCCGGTCTCAGACGGCCTCGAGCTGTCGGCCAACCTGTGGCTTCCGGAGCCGCTCGCGGACGGGTCGGGCCCACAGACCTTTCCGGCGATCTTCGAGATGATCCCGTACCGAAAGGACGACTGGCGCGCGGCGGCCGACGAGAGCCGCGGCGAGTGGCTGGCGGCGCGCGGCTACGCCTTCTGCCGGCTCGACGTTCGCGGGACCGGATCGTCGCCGGGGATCGCCGGCGACGAGTACACGGCCCGCGAGACGCAGGACGGCGCCGAGGCCGTCGAATGGCTGGCCGCACAGGCGTGGTCGAACGGCAAGGTCGGGATGTGGGGGATCTCGTACGGCGGCTTCACGTCGATCCAGGTCGCCCTCCTCGCCCCGCCGCACCTCGCCGCGATCGTCCCGATCATGGCCACCGACGACCGCTACACCGACGACATCCACTATCTCGGCGGCTGCGCGACCGTGTCGGAGCTCGGCCAGTACGCGGTGAGCATGGTCGCGATGAACGCGCTGCCGCCCCGGGCCGAGTACCGCGGCGCGACCTGGTCGGATGAGTGGCGCGACCGGCTGGAGCGGACGCCCGTCTGGCTCTTCGAGTGGCAGCGCCAGCAACACGACGGGCCCTACTGGCGACAGGGCTCGCTGGCGCCCGGCTGGGATCGCCTGACCACGCCGACCTTCCTGATCGGCGGCTGGATGGACGAATACGTCGACGCGGCGCTCCGGATGCTCGAGCGCTGCACGAACGCCCCGCGGCGGGCCTTGATCGGCAACTGGGCCCACTCGCTGCCGGATGAGGCCTACCCCGGGCCCAACGTCGACTGGCTCCACGAGTTGGTCCGCTTCTTCGACCACTGGCTGAAGGGCGTCGACAACGGGGTGATGGACGAGCCGGCGCTCGTCGCCTTCCGCCACGGCTGGGCGCCGCCCGAGCCGTTCCCGGCAACCTGGCCGGGCGAGTGGATCGCCGAGCCCGCCTGGCCGCCGGCCGATCGCGACGAGCGGATTCTTCACCTCGCGCCCGGCGAGCTGCCGCTGGCCGGCCGCATGGCGGACGCGGCGGCCCCGGCAGCGTCGGTCGAGCGGTTCACCCACCGGGCGACCGTCGGCACCCGCGCCGGCCTGTCGTGGGGCGCCGGCGTCCAGCCAAACGGGGTCGCGCGCGATCTCCGGCCCGACGACGCGGTCGTCCCGACCTTCACGTCCGATCCGCTCGAGTCCGACCTCGACGTCCTCGGGCGGGCGATCGTCGTCCTCGCCTGGGAGTCGCCGGTTTCGGTGGCGACGGCGGTCGTCCGGTTGCAGGACGTGGCTCCCGACGGGACGCCGTTCCAGGTCAGCGCGGGCATCCTGAACCTGACGCATCGCCTGTCTCACGAGCACCCCGAGCCGCTCCAGCCCGGGGCGGTCCACGAGGTGCACATCGCACTCCGCGGGACCGCGCATCGTTTCGCAGCGGGGCATCGGATCCGCCTGTCGGTCGCGTCGGCCATGTGGCCGGTGGTCTGGCCGTCGCCCGAGGCCGCCGAGTACCGGCTCCATCTCGGTGGGCCCATCCAGGCCCGTCTCGTCCTGCCGACCGTTCCGTCGGATCGCCCCTCCACGCCGGTCCCGCCGTTCAAGACCACCATGGCCGGCCTCCGCGAGGTCGGGGCGTACCGCGGCGATCCGCCGACGTGGCAGGTCGTCGAGGACGTGATCGCGGGCTCGGTCACGGTTCGGACGAGCGAGTTCGGCGAGTCGGTCCTGCCGGACGGCCGGTCGACGCTCTACTCGGGCGAGCGACTCGAGATGACCGCGCGGGATGCCGACCCCGCCGACGCCCGGATGGACAACGAGGTGGTCTATCGGCTGCGCGACGACCGCGGTGAGGTCCTGGTCGAGTCATCCGGGACGATCCGGACGACGGCGATCGACTTCCACATGACCGTCAACCTGACGGTGACGCTCGACGGCCAGCCCTTCTTCGAACGAACCTGGAACGAGACGATCCCGCGCCGCCTGGTCTAGCCGCTTCGCTCGATCACGGCCTCGATCTCCTTGAGGAAGTGGCCTGCGCCGCCCGCCATCGTGTAGCGGGTCGCCGGCTCGAGGGCGCGGACGATGCCGTCATAGCTGACGACCTGGTAGGCAGCGCCGACGACGAGGATGTCGTCCAGGCGATCCCGCAGCGCCGACGGGTCGATGACGACGCTCCAGGCGCGGATCCAGGCGTCGACGGCCGGTTCGATCTCGCCGATGTCGCCTCGGCTCCACGAGATCCAGGTGACCAGGTCGACGGCCGGGTCGCCGAGCGCCGCATCCGACCAGTCGATGATCACGGCCCGACCGTCGACGAGCGCCGCGTTGCCGGAATGAAAGTCGCCGTGGACCACGGTCTCCGGGAGCCCGAGCGCCTCGACCCGGGGGATCGCCTGCTCGACGGCGGCGGTCGCGCACTCCAGCCGCGCGACGTCCCACGGGTCGTCCGGGGTCGCCAGGGCGTCCGACCCGACGGACGTCGCGAATGCCGCCGCGAGGCCGCCCAGCGGCCGATGTGGAGCGCCGGCCGCCGAAAGGATCGCGAGATCACCGGGCCGCCCCGCGAGCACGGACTGGATCTCGACGAGCGCTCGCGCACCGATCGCGAGGGCGTTCGCGCGATCACCCTTCGGCAGCTCGCTGATCAGTGTTGCCGCGATGTCGCCGACGACGAGCCAGCCTTCGTCGGGCTCGATCGCAAGGACCGTCGGGAGGTGCGATGGAAACCGCCCGGCGAGGAGCTGGGTGAGGATCGGCTCGGCGTGGAATGGCGGGAACACGGCTTTCAGGAACAGGTCGCCGGTCGCGGTCGGCGCCCGGAGGAGCGCCGAGATGCCGCGGAGGTAGAACGGCCTCGGCTCGTCGACGAGCGGGCGACCAGCCGCCGCGGCGGCAGTCCTCATCCAGGCCGTGGCCCGGGCGCTCCAGCCCGGCCGCGCCCAGCGCGGTCGAAGGGGCGGCGGTAACGCGTCCGAGCGAAGCTCCGCGAGCCACTCGCGAGCCCGCGGCCGGAGCGACGCCGGGAGGCCGTCTACATTCCCCGGCAGCGGGCCGAACACCAGGCCGACGGGTGGCGTCCACGAGTCGGGCGCGCGCTCGGTCATGATGAGCACCGGGATCGGTTCACCCTCCGGCACGCCATGCCACTGTGGGTGCGTCTCGAGGACCGGCACCGGAAACCGCCACTCCTCGCGGAGCAGCCGGTCGACGGCGACGATCGCCGCCTCGTCCTGATCGCCCTCCGTTGCGAACCTCGGCAGTGAGCCGGCCGGGTCGAGGAGGACGGTCCGGCCCGTCGAACCCGACACGATCAAGCGGACGTCGAGCCTCACAGCCCGAGCCTACTATTCGCGTCATGCTCCGGATCAGTCGCAAGGCGGAGACCTTCACCGAATCGGTCATCCGCGAGATGAACCGGCTCGCGGTCGCCGCCGGTGCCGTCAGCCTCGCCCAGGGCTTCCCCGACTTCCCGTGCCCACCAGAGCTCAAGGCCGCCGCTGCCGAGGCCGTCGCGGCCGACCACAACCAGTACGCGATCACCTTCGGGGCGAAGCCGCTGCGGGACGCCATCGCCGCCAAGACGGCCCGGTTCCATCCGGGCTGGATCGTCGACGCTGAGGCGGAGATCACCGTCGTCAACGGCGCGACGGAGGGGATGATCGCGGCGATGCTCGGGCTGCTCGACCCCGGCGACGAGGTGATCGTCTTCGAGCCGTTCTACGAGAACTACGGGCCCGATGCGATCCTCAGCGGCGCCGTCCCGCACTATGTGACGCTCCACGAGCCGGACTGGTCGATCGACCCCGACGAGCTCCGGACGGCCGTCACGCCGCGGACCCGGGCGATCGTCGTCAACAGCCCCCACAACCCGACCGGCAAGGTCTTCAGCCGGTCCGAGCTCGGGCTGATCGCCGACGTCTGCCGCGAGCACGACCTGATCGCGTTCACGGATGACATCTACCAGCACCTCATCTACGAGGGCGAGCACATCCCACTGGCGACGCTGCCCGGCATGCGTGAGCGGACAGTCGCCATCGACTCGATGTCGAAGACGTATTCGGTGACCGGCTGGCGCGTCGGATGGGTCATCACGTCACCCGAGCTCACGATCGGGGTGCGCCGCGTCCACGACTTCCTGACCGTCGGAGCAGCCGCTCCCCTCCAGCAGGCCTCCGTGGCGGGTCTCCTGATGGCCGACGGCTACTATGACCGGCTCCTCGCCGACTATCGCGAACGACGCGACATCCTCCTGCCCGCCCTCGAGACCGCCGGGTTCCGCGTCCACCGTCCGGCCGGCGCCTACTACGCGATGACCGACATCCGCGACCTGACCGACGAGGACGACGTGACCTTCGCCCGACGGCTCATCGAGGATCCCGGCCTGGCCACCGTGCCCGGCTCGTCGTTCTTCTCCCGGCCGGAGCTCGGCCGGACGAAGGTCCGCTTCGCCTTCCCGAAGAAGCTCGAGACGCTGCGAGCCGCCGCCGACCGCCTGACGTCGATCCGAGCGGCAACCCGAACCTGACGGTCAGGCAAGGAGGGCGGACAGCGCCGCCCGGGCGATCAGGCCGGTGATGATCGCCACGGCGACACTGGCGAGCGTGCCGAGAAGGTAGTACTCGGCGAAGTCGCGATCGTCGAGCAGGCGGAACCGGGCGAGCGTCTTTGCGGCGACGACGAACCCGATCGCGGCCTCCGAGCCCGTCAGGACGAAGACGACGATGAGGATCCGCTCGAGGATGCCGATCGTCGACCCGACCCGCGCGGCCTGGACTCTCGATGACGGCGGCGGCGGAAGCTCTTCGACCGGCGCGACCAGTTCGGCCTGGACCCGGGCATCGAGGGGTCCGATCCGGACCGACCATCGGCGTGGTGCGGCGGCGTGCCCGGCGTCGGGAGCCATCGCCGCAGACTCCGCCTCGACGCGACCTCCCCAGCGGATGCCGCCTTCACCTTCCTCGACCGGGCGGACCAGGATCGCCACGAAGATCGAGGCCGCCCGAACGTTGGCAATCAGCAGGGTCAACAGGACGACGACGACACTCACGATCTGATGGACCGCAGCCCGGTCGTGACTCGGTCCGAGGACCCAGTTCACCGTGTCGACCCACGCGGGCTCGAGGCTGGCATGGGGCGGGATGAACCCGAACGCGATGCCGATCAGCACCAGATGCGCGATCTGGTCCGCGAGAAACAGGGCAGCGGGACGCGAGGTCCAGGCCCGTCCGAGGTGCTCGATCGGCTGGGGACCTTCGTGCCGCTCGTGTGCGGCGCGGAGCGCTGCCACTGCCGCTCGCCGGGTGAGGACGATCTTGGTCCGGTCGATCAAGACGTGGCCGATTGCGACGAGGAGGAGGATGAACCAGCCGACACCTCCAAATGCCAGCCCGATCGGCACAAGGCAGGCCGCGACGATCAGGCCGTGCGCGACGAGGCCACGCAGAGCACGCACTCCGCCCGCATTCTTCGCCCGGACGATCGACTCCGTCTGGAGGACGAAGTCGGCGACCAGATGAGCGAGGACGAGCCAGGCGAGGACGAGGACCGCGTCGGTCATGCCGACCCCACGCTCGCGTCGGCGATCAGGGTCCGGACGACGCGGGCCAGCTCGCCGATCGACCGGATGTGGGCGCGATCTGCGGCGACCGACACCGTCGCCCGGCTGACCCCGAGCCGGTCGGCGACCTCCGACTGGCGGAGGCCCTCGACGAGCATGAGCCGGGCGATCTCGCGCTGGCGCCGGGTGAGGTCCTCGAGGAGCTCACCGAGCAGCGGCGCGGTGCCGTCGAGGAGCTCGTCCGTACGGGGATCGCCGGTCATCGCCGCGACGGGCTCGCGCCGGGTCGCGGCAGTGGCGAGTCGCTCCCGGGCGGCGATGAAGGCGGCCCCGCTGCGTCGTGTCGCGGGACCGCGGCCCGGATCGATCGCCCCACGAGCGATGACCCAGCGCATCGCCCGGGCCTTCGGATGGAGCGCGGCGCGAAGGATGGCCCGGGTCGGATCGGCCGCCGTCGAGAGCAGGCCCTGGAGCTCGTCGCCCTGGGTGAACTCGAATGCGGCGAGTCGTTCGGTCGACCCGTAGGCGCTCATCAGGTCCGTCCGAAGCGCCCGGAGCCACGCGGTCGAGGTCAACGAATCGCGGCGCGACCGAACGACATCGCCGAACAGCACCACTCCCTCCACGATGCGGAAGGCTAACTGACCATGAGTTAGCCGTCAACGGCTAATCGTCGCTAGGTTAGTCATAATCAGGTAGCGTCTCGCGGTTCACCCGAGCGACCAACGGCCACTCAAAGAAGCTCCAGAACCACGCCGCTTCGATCGCACTGCACGACACGCACTACACCTTCGGGCGGCCCCCAGGGGCCTTGCCAACCCGTACCAGCGAACCCCGCGGCGCTGCTCGACTGATCGCCGATGTTTCTCCTTGTATCGGCTGGTTTGTGGCCCCATCGTTGGTCCTCGGCGAGTCCCTGCGCGATCCGAGGCCGCTTCCCGCTGCGGAATGACAGGAGGGTTGAAGTGACGGAGTCCGCGACGATCGCCGTTGTCGAGGGCCAGGTCGACGCCTACAACGCTCGTGACCTCGACAAGATCGTCACGTACTACGCTCCCGACGCGGTCGTCCGCGACGCGGCTCACGGCCGCTTCACCGCGCGCGGGCAAGAGGAGATCCGGTCCTTGTTCGACGGCGTTTTCGCGGCGAACCCGGATGTGCATGCCGACACCGCCGCAATCTTTGGCGTCGGCGAATGGGTAGCGGCTCATGTTGCCATCGCGAACTTCCGGTCAGGAGATGAGGCGCCTCGACCAAGGCGGTGGCTTGAGGTATATCGGGTCGCCGGCGGGCTCATTCAGGAGCTGAATATCTATTCGGCGTCGGGTTGACACGGGCGTCCGGTGCGGCGACCCCGATTTCAAACCGGGACACGACCCACGACCAGCTATCCCGTGATCGCCGCCGAGCGCACCTCCTCGACGATCTCCGCCACCCGGGCCTGGATCGCCGGCGTGTCGAAGCGGAGGAGCGGATCGGGCTCGATCATCCGCTCCTCGACGCGACCGTCGCGGCGCAGGTACAGCACGGGATAGATCGTGCCGGTGCCGTCGGCCTCGATGGTCAGCGCCAGAGAGTCGGCAGTCCCGTCGTCGCCGACGCCGTCCACGAACGCCGCCAGAGGCACGATCCCCTCGTCCCGCGGCCCTTCGCCCGGATCGAGCGAGATGACGCGGGCGAGGTACGCCCGCTGATGCCACAGCTCCGGCGCGGTGGCGAGCTCGGACAGGACGGTCGGGACGAGCTCGCCCGAGGCGATCGGCGGCCGCTCGACTGACCGTCCGAACGTCGTCCGAGCGACATGTGCCGCCAGCACCCGGGCGTTGTACCGGGCCCCGTGGACCGCGCCCGAGTTCGCCGGCAGGCCGTGCTTCTTGAGGCCCGCCGAGCCCTGGCCGATCGTGCCGGCGAAGAAGATCCCCGGCACCGACGCGCTCTCCCAGTAGGGCGTCTGGGCCGGCAGCCGGCTCTGACCGAACGTCGTCACGCCCAGCGCCGGCAGGTCGACGAGCGGGCACACGAAGCCCGTGGCGTTGATCACGTCGTCGACCTCGAGGACGACCTCGCTGCCGTCCGCCGATCGGCGTGTCCGGACGGTGAGCGCATCACCGGGGCCCCGTTCGATCGCCTCGATCGACGCGTCGAGGACCGCCACGCCGCCGCCGAGGACGTGATCCTCATAGGGCTGAACGTAACGGGCGCGGACCCCAACGAGCGACCGCGTGTCGACCGACAGCTTGACCGGCGACGGCGAGACGAGGATCAGCTGCCTCGCCCACTGCAGCAGTCCGGTCGCGAGCTCGAACGCCGAGACCGACTTGCCGATCAGGAAGACGCGCCGCCCGGCGTATGTCTCCGCGGGACGGACCGTCGAGTAGTGGTGGCTCAGCTCGATGCCCGGGGTCGACGGCGCGTTCGGCTCGGCGACGCCGACGGCGAAGATCGCGACGCGGGCGCGGTACTCCCCGTCGGGTGTCTCGAGGACGAACCGCTCACCGTCGGGTCCCTCCTCGCGACGGGTCGCGGTCCACGGGCAGTCGTACCGGATCCGGGTCCCCGTCCGCTCGACGAAGGTCGCGAGGTTGCGCTCCATCTCGGGCCGCGACGGGAAGTACGAGCTGCCGTCCATCAGGCCCGGCATGAGCGACCGGTTCTCCGGCTCGTCGGCGAGCAGGCTGTTCCAGTCGTAGCGCTCGTACGCCCGGCTCGTTCGCTCGACCGGCGCGTACGGCTTCGTCCACGACAGGAGGCGCTGGAAGAACGGCCAGCGCCGGAACATCCCGCCCGGCGACGGGTCCGCGGAGATCACGGCGTGGTCGATGCCGATTCGGCGCAGGGCATAGGCGACCTGGATCGCTCCCGGACCGCTGCCGACGACGACGACCGGGTACTCCCCCGGCGGGAACGGTCGATCGTCGGCGGTCGAAGAGGACGCCCTCAGCTCCGCCACCGGTTCGCGTTCCGCAGGCGGCGCGCCTGCGCCTGGAGCATGCGATACATGAGCGGCGGGTTGTCGAGAAGCACGGCCCGGACCTGAGGGCCGGCGAGGACGAGCGTGCGGAGCTCGCGGGACGCGACGATGTCGGCGCCCGGCGCCTCGCCCAGCAGGATCGAGATCTCGCCGAAGAAGTCGCCCCGCGACAGCGTCGCCCGCTGATTGCCGTCGATGATCACCGCCGCCTCGCCGTCGAGGATCACGTGGAACGCCGATCCCGAGAGGCCCTGGCGGAGGACGCGCTCCCCCTCGGGATGGACCTCCTCCTCGAACATGTGGGCGATCCGCTCGAGCTGCGGCGTGGTCAGGTCGGCGAACAGCGCGAAGCTCGCGATCTGGTCGACGATCTCGTCTCGACTGGCCATGGAGTGCCGTACCCTCCGACGAGCGTGGTGCGACGCATTCTGCCACTCGACCGGCCCGGCCACGCCGCCCCTCGACGGCCCACCACTTGATGGCGCCGGTTGACGTCGCCGGTCGCCGGCCGCAGCATCACGCCCGAACGCAGAGGAGGCCAGGTGGCGCTCACCCTTGACCGGCGGACCCAGCTGCTCGCCGGCTGCCCGCTCTTCGGCGGCGTCACCTCCGACGATCTCGCGGCCATCGGGGATCGGTCGCTCGAGGTCGACTTCCCCGCCGATCACGTCATCGCCCGGCAGGGCGAGATCGGGACCGGCTTCTTCGTGGTCGTGGACGGTGCCGTCCGGGTCGTCCGGGACGGCCAGGAGCTGGCCCGGCTGGGCCCCGGCGACTTCTTCGGCGAGATGTCGGTGATCGACGGGCTGCCGCGGGTCGCCCAGGTCGTGACGACCGAGCCGACGCGCTGCCTGGCCCTCGCCAGCTGGGAGTTCGAGCGGCTCGTCCTCGACCACCCGACGATCGGCCTGGCGATCCTCCGCGGGCTGTCGGCCCGGCTGCGGTCCCGGACCGAGCCGCCGCAGCACTGACGGGAGGCCTCGCGACGGACGATGGGATGAGGCCGCGGTCGCTGCCGACCGGAACCATCGCCTTCGTCTTTACCGACATCGAAGGGTCGACTGCGCTTGCCCAGACGCTCGGCGCCGATCACTGGTCCGAGGTCCTCACCCGGCACCGCGCGCTGATCCGCTCCGCCGTTGCCGCTCACGACGGGGTGGAGGTGAAGACCGAAGGCGACGGCTTCTTCGTGGTGTTCTCGCGGACCTCCGATGCGGTCGCCGCCGCCGTCGATGCGGAACGGGCCCTGTCGACCGAGCCGTGGCCGGAGGACGGCGTCGTCCGCGTGCGAATGGGGATCCACACGGGCGACGGTCGGCTCGACCCGGACGGCGACTACGTCGGCGCGGACGTTCATCGCGCGGCCCGCGTCGCCGCCGCCGGTCACGGCGGCCAGGTGCTCCTGTCCGAGTCGACGTCGGCGCTCGTCGCGGACGGGCTCCCGGCCGGCGTCAGCCTCCGCGGCCTCGGCGAGCACCGTCTCAAGGACCTCCGGCCGGAGCGGATCTGCCAGCTCGACATCAAGGGGCTGCGGACGGAATTCCCGCCGATCCGCTCGCTCGACCGCCGCCCGAACAACCTGCCGACCCAGCTGACGAGCTTCGTCGGCCGCGACGCCGAGCTCGCCGAGGCGGCCCGGCTCCTCGGCACGACACGCCTGTTGACGTTGACGGGCCCCGGCGGAACGGGCAAGACGCGCCTGTCGCTTCAGCTCGCGGCCGACATGGCGGAGCGCTTCCCCGACGGGATCTGGTTCGTCGCGCTCGAACCGGTCCGCGACCCAAGCCTGATCGCTTCGACGATCCTGACCACCGTCGGCCTCGTCGAGTCGGCCGGTCGATCGGCCCGCGACATCCTCGTGGACTGGCTCGCCCCGAAAGAGGCGTTGCTGGTCATCGACAACTTCGAGCAGGTCATCGACGGCGCGCCCATCGTCGCCGACCTCCTTCGTGCCGCACCGAAGGTGTCGATCGTCGTCACCAGCCGCGCCCCCCTCCGAGTCAGCGGGGAGCAGGAGTACCCCGTCCCGGGCCTGCCCGCGCCGGTCGACGTCCTCGCCCTGACCGAGCTCGAGAAGCTCAACCTGCCGGCGGATGCGCGGCGCCTGGACGCCGTTGGCGTCACGCAGTACGAAGCGGTCCGGTTGTTCATCGCCCGGGCGGTCGGCGTGCGCCCCGACTTCCGAGTCACGAACGAGAACGCGCCCGCGGTCGCCGGGATCGCCGCGCGACTCCACGGCATGCCGCTCGCGATCGAGCTCGCCGCGGCGCGGATCAAGCTCCTCACGCCAGATGCGATCCTCGAACGACTGGAGCACCAGCTCGGCGTCCTGTCGGCTGGCTCGCGCGATCTCCCCGAGCGACAGCAGACGCTCCGCGGCGCGATCGCCTGGAGCCACGACCTCCTGACCGCCGGCGAGCGCCGGCTGCTCGCCCGGTTGAGCGTGTTCGTCGGCGGGTGCGAGGTCGACAGCGCGGAGGAGGTCTGCGGGCCGACTGGCGAGCTCGACGGCGTCGAGGTCCTCGACGGCCTCATGTCCCTCGCCGACCAGAGCCTGGTCAGGGTCGAGGAGATCGACGGTGAGCCGCGGTTCCGGATGCTCGACACGATCCGGGAGTTCGCCTCGGAGCGGCTGACCGAAACCGGCGAGCGAGCGGAGATCGAACGACGCCACGCGGAGGCGTTCGTGGTGCTCGCGGAGTCGCTGACCCCGAAGCTGACCGGCGACGACCAGCGACGCTGGCTCGGCCGGCTCGAGCGCGACCATGACAACATCCGAGCGGTCCTGGACAGGGCAGTGAGCGCGGGCGACGCCTCGACGGCGATCCGGGTCGCGTTCGCGATGTGGCGCTACTGGCAGAAGCGCGGTCACCTGGCCGAGGCCCGCCGTCGGCTCCAGGCGATCGCGGCCGCACCGTGGTCGCACGACGATCCGGTCCTTCGGGCGCGGCTGATGGAGGCGTTCGGCGGCGTCGCCTGGTGGCAGGCCGACCTCGACGCGATGGGTCCGGCGTACGGCGAGGCGCTCGAGATCTGGGAGCGCATCGGCGACCAGCGCGAGATCGTCAACGCGCTCTACAACGATTCCTTCCGGTACGCCGTGGCGGCAGACCCCAAGGCGACCGACCCCGACGGCATCGGCAATCGGCAGATGCTCCGCGCGCTCGAGATCGCCGACGCGATCCGCGACGATCGAGGGCGGGCGAATCTCCTTTGGGGTCTCGGGAACTACACCTACTTCCATGACTCGGATGACCGCGGGCTCGCGATGTTCCGGGAGGCGCTCGCGATCTTCCACCGGATCGGGGATCGAACGATGGAGGCCTGGTCGTACCACATGCTGAGCAGCGCCCAGCTCCGCATCGACCAGACAGACGAAGCCCGGCGCAACGTGTCGGAGGCCCTCCGCCTGTTCCACGGGTTCGGCGACGTGGCCGGCATCACGCTCGCGCTCGACGACTTCGCAGCGCTCGCCGTCGCCGACGGAGACCTGCCCCGGGCCGCCCGCTTGTGGGGTGCGGCCCGCGCGCTGTCGTCGGCAGGCGGGGTTCGACTTGCCGACTTCGTCGACGAGCAGTACGAGTTCTACAGCCGCCCCAATGCCCGGTTCAGCCTGGCACCCGACGAGCTGGAGCGGTATGCCATGGAGGGTCGGGCCATGACGCTCGACGAGAGCGTCGCCTACGCCCTGGAGACGACGATCGACGCGATCGCCCCGCACGACCACGCAGGCGTCGCCCGATGACAGCCGCTGCGCCGTCCGCTCCGGCCGATGCCTGGGACGCATCATCTGCGAACGAACGTGCACGATCGCGCACCGACTTCTGGGCCCGAGGCGCCGAGTGCGGATTGGGCGGGTGCTCGTTGGTCCGCGATCCATGCTGAGGCCGCATCGACGGCGGTCACGCCGGCCTGCGATCGGCCCCCGTCGTAGACTTCGGCGATGACCGCCGAGGCGACCCAGCCCACGTCCGCCGACACCGCCTCGACGCCGACCCCAGCCGCCGCACCGGCCGGTCGCGAGAAGACGGCGATCCCGAAGAACCCCGGCCGGCGCGACCTCGGGATGAAGGCGACGCTCCTGTTCCCGAACAAGGACATCGTCGAGCAGTACTACGTCCCGCTGATCTACACCGCCTGCCGGACGTGCTACTCGGAGCTCGCGCCGGACGACATCTTCGACCGGGCGACCGACGGCCGGGTCGAGATCGCCAAGATGCAGAAGCTCATCTCGGGCGTGATCGAATCCGGCCACGGCTCGACGATCGAGCACGTCGTGTTCACGTTCGGCATCAGCGGCGTCTCGCGGACCCTGTCACACCAGCTCGTCCGTCACCGGGCCGGGGTTGCCTTCGACCAGCAGAGCCAACGCTACGTCACGTTCAAGGGCGCATCGACGATGCTGCCGGCCTCGATCGAGGACGCGGATCCGCTCCTCCGGGGCCGCTACGAGGAGCAGATCGAGCGGTCGATGGGCTTGTACGGCGAGCTGGTCGGGGCCGGGATCCCGGGCGAGGACGCTCGCTTCGTCTTCCCGAACGCGACCCGGACGAACCTCGTCATGACGACGAACCTCCGGGCGCTCATCCACATGTCGGGCCTGCGCCTGTGCACGATGGCCCAGTGGGAGATCCGCCGCCTCTTCCAGCTGATCCGCCACGAGATCTTCCAGGTGTCGCCGTTCCTCGGCTCGTTCCTCGCCCCGAAATGCGTCCCGCTCGGCTACTGCGACGAGATGGGCAACCGCGACCAGCACTGCCCGATCCGCCCCCACAAGGACAATGTCCTCGCCGCCTGGGCTGAGAAGTCGAAGGCGGCCAAGGCCGCCGGTCGAGAGCTGCCGGTCCGATAAGTCGGGGAGACGCGGAACCAGTCTTGGCTTCGCATCGTCGGCGCGGAGACGATGAACGAACTGCTCGACAACGGCGACGGCGGAAGAGCGTCGTGAACACGCTCAGGATGTTGCTCGTCGCGGCGCTCGTTTCCGCGTGTTCTTCGACTGGATCTGCCTCATCCAGACCATTGAGTGCGCCGGGTTCCCGGGTGGCGTCGAGCTCCTTGGTGTGGCGACCCGAGCCCGGCTGGCCGACGCCCCCGCCTGCCCAAATGCCACCACCGATCGACTCATCGTTGGCGCCCGTTTCGGCCTCGGCGCTGAGCTCAGACGCTATGGCTGCCCTCGATGCGTGCGACGCCTTCGACCCAGCCCTCGGCGGTCTTTCGAGCGTTGCTGGCTTTGCCTTTGTCGCCGACCTTGCGAAGGCGGTGCCGTACGGGCTTGACGCGAACTCTCCTAAGGCCCTCGAGGGCGGCGCCGGGTGGATCGTCCAGTTCCACGGGGAACGACCTCAGGTCCGAGCCGGGCAATCGTGGATCGACGAGATGTGCGTCTACTCGCACGGAGAGCCAGCATTCGTCGCGACGGGGCCAGTCCGCGACCTGAAGTCTGGCCAGTTTGTTCGCGGCTATTGGCCGGAGCGCCCGACGCTGTCCCTTCCCCCGCTGCAGCTATAGAGCATCCTCGCCTTTGCCGCTCGCGTGCGCGTGGCCACGTTCCGCGCCTGGGAGGCGCACTTCCCTCACGGCCACTCACGGCTGATCCAGATTCCGGGCAGTCGCTGCAGGTTTGGGCCTCCAGCCCCTCGTGGATGTTCTGGAATGGCGCCTGACGGGCGCGGCAGTCGGGCACGCGCCTGGAAGGCGCACGGTGGTGCCTCGCCAGTGGTGCCTCGCGACTTGCCTGTGCGACCCGCCCCCGACTAACCGCCGAGCTCGCTGACGAACCTCCGGATCACCCGCGTGAGGCGCGGGCCCGCCTCGGCACCCGCCGCAAGGACCTCGTCGTGCGTCAGGGGCTCACCGCTGTAGCCAGCGCCGGCGTTCGTAATGAGGGTCACGCCGCAGACCTCCAGGCCGGCCCAGCGGGCAGCGATACACTCCAGAACGGTCGACATGCCGACGGCGTCGGCGCCCAGCCCACGGAGCATCCGGACCTCCGCTGGGGTCTCGTACTGCGGCCCGAGCAAGCCGGCGTAGACGCCCTCGGCCAGGTCGACGCCTTCGGCCGCGCCGGCCACCTTCAGCGCGGCCCGCAGCCGGGGGCTCCACGCCTCGGTCAGGTCGGTGAAGCGGGCGCCGATCCCGTCCGCGTTCGGGCCGAGCAGCGGCGTCCGACCGGTCAGGTTGAGATGGTCGGCGATGACCATGAGCGTGCCGGCCCCGAACGTCGGGTCGACGCCGCCGGCGGCGTTCGTCAACACGACGATCTCGGCCCCGAGCCGCCGGAACAGCAGGACGGGCTGCACGACCAACCCCGGATCGTTGCCCTCGTACAGGTGGAATCGACCCTGGAGGAGGACGACCGGGACCCCGGCGAGGCGGCCGAGAAGCAACCGCCCGATATGACCGGGGGCGGTCGCCTCCGGCCAGCCCGGCAGGTCGGCGAACGGGATCGCGACCGCATCCTCGAGGTCATCGGCCAGGCCGCCGAGCCCGGAGCCGAGGACGATCCCGACGCGCGGCACCAGGTCGGACCGCGATCGGACCGCTGCCTCGAGGGCATCGAGCCGGGCGGGCTGATCCGCGGGCGGGATCGGGGTTGAGGAGACGGGCGTCGACGGCCCGGTCAAGGGCGTGCGGGCCTCCGGAAACGCGTCCAGGGGGAAGACGGCCGAGGCCCGCTTCGCCGATAGCCCGACGGACGTACCGACACCGGGATGCCGGTCGCAGTCCGTCGGGCGGTCGTCGCTCGGACGGGGACGAACGAGGCCGCCGGGTCCGGGCAACGAAGCGCCCGAAGCGACCGGCGTGGAGCAGAGACCCTTGATGCGATCTCGGTTTCTCCGGTTCCTGACGGCCCCTTCGGGCAAGACCTACGGTAGGGCTCGGGACTTGCGAGGGTCAACGGACTTGTCCACGAAAACTGCCCAGCCACGCTGTCGAGTATCCACGAGTTCTGCACCGATGTGGACGACTCGTGGACAAGGTCACCGGAGAGCGTCCGAATCCGCCCAGATTTCGACGGCACGGTGGGCGGGCCCCACGGGGGCCCGTCGAGCGGATCGTCAGGCCTGAGGTCGGATCAGCCGCCCATCGCGAACATCTCGATCCGCGGCAGGTTCGCCGAGGTCGCCTCGGTCCGCAGCTCGGAGTAGCGGTCGTCCCGGACCCGCCAGATCGCAGCAACGGCGTCGTGGACGGCCGCGTCCGCGGCTGCCTCGTCGGGATGCGCCGGGTCGCGCAGGATCGCCCGCAGGTCGTGCCCCTCCGCGGTGAACAGGCACGTGTAGAAGTGGCCGTCGGCGGAGATCCTCGCCCGGGTGCAGTCGCCGCAGAACGGCACGGTGACCGACGCGATCAACCCGATCTCTCCGCCGCCGTCGCGGTAGCGATAGCGCGTCGCGACCTCGCCCCGGTAGCGCGGCGCCTCGGCCTCGAGGGGCATCTCGGCGTCGACGAGCGCGACCAGCTCCTCGGCCGGGACGACGTCGTCCATCCGCCAGCCGTTGGTGTGGCCGACATCCATGTACTCGATGAACCGCAGGATCAGGCCCTCGTTGCGCGCCCAGCGGGCCATCGGCAGGACGCTCGCCTCGTTGATCCCGCGCCGGACGACCATGTTGACCTTGATTGGCCCGAGTCCCACCTCCACGGCGGCGGCGATCCCATCGACGACCTTCGCCACCGGGTAGTCGACGCCGTTCATCGCCGAGAACACCGCGTCGTCGA